>CBFGYT010000074.1:0-7063 GCA_965653065.1 uncultured bacterium
ATCTGTGCTTAATCCAAGATTAAATGATGTTCAGCACACAACAAGCTAAAATTTCGATTTTAGATTCACATATATAGACTATGAATAGGAAAAGAAAATGTCATTCTCTGACCCTGATATTCGCTGGCAGCAACGATTTGCTAATTATCAAAAAGTATTAGCGCAGTTGCGTCGATTTATTAGCAAGCAAGCGTTGAATGAGTTAGAAGAACAAGGGCTTATTCAGTATTTTGAATATACCCATGAACTAGCCTGGAATACCTTAAAAGATTTTTTACAATACAGTGGCAATAATAATATTTTTGCCTCAAAAGATGCTACACGCGAAGCCTTTAAAGTTGGACTCATTCAAGACGGCGAAGTATGGATGATGATGATCCAAGATCGCAATCGCACTAGCCATACGTATAATACAGACACAGCGAAAGCGATTGTCGAGAATATCAGAATACGCTTTTTTCCTTTATTTGAAGCACTAGAACAAAAGCTTCAGAGCTTGCAGCATGGATAGTAATGCGTTAAGTAAAAGCTGCGGTCTTAGTCTTGCAACAATTCAACAGATTTGCGCCCTTTTTTCACAGCACCCGCATATTGAAAAAGCGATTCTTTATGGTTCTCGTGCCAAAGGAAATTATCGTGAAGGCTCAGATATTGATTTAACATTAATTGGACCATCATTGGATGCTCTTGAGTTGAGTCAACTTGAAAATGAGCTGGATGATTTATTGTTACCTTATACAGTGGATCTCTCTTTGTATCATCAGATCACGACGTTAGAATTATTACAACATATTAAGCGCGTAGGGCAGATATTTTATCAAAAGATTATTTAATCGTCATTTCAATTTCACCGTGCCAATTATCATCGGGAGGATTTTTCTGATAAATTTGGCAATACAGAGCATAAAATTGAGCGACTTTATCTTGCGGGTTAGCGCTGATTATTTTCTGAAAATTCCGTAAAGAAATGTCAAAGTGGCGGTGTAAATAACTATCATATGCTTCTTCAAAGAGAGTCATAGCATCAATAAATTTCTGCCGTACTTTTTCATCTTGAATAGCCGCTAATACTTGCCAGATGGCGGTCGCTTCTTTTCGACCTAATAGTGTGATTTGACCGACTTGTCGCAATTGATATTGGTTAGGATTTAATAAGCGCTTTTTAATACTGTCACTGATTAAAAAATCACTGCCATAGAGTTTATTAAATGATTCTAAACGAGAAGTCACATTGACGGTATCACCGATCACAGTTCCTTCCATATGTTGTTTCTCGCCCACGATACCCAACATGAGAGGACCATAATGCATGGCCATGCCTACTTGTAAATTTAAACCAGCATGCTTCGTATTAGCAAAGGACACAATTTTTTCTTGCATAGTTATACATGCTTGTACTGCTTCATCAGAGGAAGTCGGAAACAAGGCCATGATCCCATCGCCTAGGAATTTATCAATAAAGCCATGATACTCATGAATGGTGGGGGTGACTTTCTCTAAATAGTCATTGATAAATTTGAAAGCATCATTAGCAGAATGTTGTTCTGAAAAGCCAGTGAAATTACGTATATCCATGAAGAGTACATTCATATGCTTTTCAATAGAATCGCCTTGTTCAATATCGAAAATGAATTCTTGTCCCAATTGCTTCAAAAATGGTTTAGGGACGAATTTCTCAAAGGTGGTATACAGTCTTGAATTCTCTACTGCAATAGCCATTTGAATGGCTAAAGCACGTAAGATATCAATTCTTTCTGGAGTGAATGCATTGGTCGAAGTATTGTTTTCACAATAAATAATACCGACGATATGGTCGCCGCGAATAATAGGAGCAGCAATAAGACATTTTGTTTGCGATTTCTCAAAGTAGTCTTTCGCATTTAATTCGCTGTCTTGGTTAACATCTAATACGATCACTTCTTTTAACTCACGCCATGCGGTAATCAACACTTCTTGACATAAATTTGCCTCTTGCCAATGAGTATGCAGCATGGTTTGTATATTAGCGTCGACACTATCATAAAACCCTTCAATCCATAGAGTGCCTTTTTGAATTAGGCAAAGTGCACTACGCGTGGCACCAATATTTTCCACTAAAAGTTGCATAACGTTTTTTAACAGTCCTTGCAATTGAATTTCTTTACTAATGACGTCAGATGCCAGGATAATGCTACGCACATCTAAAGCATAGCGTTCTCTTTCTTCTATTTTTTGCTGTTGTTCTGCCGTGATGGTTTGAGTATCATCAATTGATTTGTGAGTGAATTTTTCACTTAATAGCGCACTGTAATTGCGCTTCAATAATTCAGAAATTGCATAAGCACCCCATTTTTCATAGGCGGAAACAGCCATATCCGCATAAGGTTTAGCCATCTCTAATTTTTCTTTCTCTACACATAGCATTAAAGCACGCTTGCAAGCGAGTGCTTCGCAAGAGATGATTTCATACTCTTTTGCATACCGTATCGTTTCATCATATAAGTTAATTGCTTTGGAGAATTTTTTGTTAAGACGCGCATATTCTGCACGCATAAAAATATGGTAAATCAAGAAGTTATCTGGGTAGAGTTTACTCCACTTCTTAAATTTTCTATATAATTTCTTCAAGAATAGTCTAGATTTTATTTTTTCTTTAAAAGAAAGTGTTGGGTAAATAGTAGTTTCAAGTAAGAAAAGTGAAAAATGGCTATATAATAAAGTAAATGGAGACTTTCCACCGATAATCTTTGGTAAGACAGAGAAATAGTGTGTTCTTTTGCTTTTGTATAATTCAATTTTGTCAAAATGTGTATCATAAAATAGCGTGAACACATAAAAAAGTCTGACGCCAACTTCATATTTGTTTTTTTCAAAAAAAGAAATAATAGAATCTTCATCAATGACGCTCTCGCTATTATTTAAATCAGCAGATGGTATATTGAGAGACAGATAAAACGAAGCGAGAAAGCGTGCTACCATGCTATTTCTTGGGCTAATGTCATCAAAAGTACTTGCTAGTTTTTTATATTGTTCTGCTGCTTGAGGGCACGCTATTTTCATATCATAGTATATTGCGCCTAGTTGGCTGAGCGCCATAATGTCAAAGTTCCCCATTCTTTCCGTTAATTCTACGGAGAGCTTATATTTTTCAACAACCTGAGCCCACGGGGCATGCCATGCCAAATGTAGAGCTGAAGTAACATAAATAGAATTGGCAACAGCCATTTCATATCTTTTTTCAAATAAAATATCATTATTTAGTAAATATAATTTGTGATAGAAACGGTTGTGTGGAAACATAATTGAGCCAAGACACACTCCAATGACGCGTAATGCTTTAGTTTGGCGATTGAAAGTATCAGAGCACCATGAGAGAAGCGTATAAGCATAGCGTAAAAGGTTTCCAGAAAAATAACTTTCTTCGGCGATCAACGCGGCTAGATGATAAGCAAGCTCTTCGCGAATATTGTGGCTATCAGGGATTTTATTTGCTTCTTTATAATGAAGATGCATATTATAACTGTAACGTATAATGGCAACAATAACATCTATTATTTTAGGCTCTTTTGCTATTCTTGAATAACCTAATGTATTGAGCCCTTCAACAAAGTAATGAAAGTACTCAACTTTTTCTTTGCTGGTACGTGCCAGTGTCCCTTTTACTGTTAAGATAACTGCTTTGTCAAAGTCCGTTTTGGCTTTGTTAAGTGCAATGACGCTGGCTTCTTCGGATTCTTTAAAATTGTGTGTTAAGAATGCGCTCTTGATATAGTTTTTATAGATTGAAAAAGTGATTTCATACTGTTGTGTCCATGCTTCTTCTAGGGAAAGTTTTTTTGCTACTTTGTCATAATCAAAAGCAAGTTCATAAGCGGAAGATTGCATGGCGATATTTCCTGCCATATGATTTAGATTTTTTAATAAATTCTTTTCTGACATATCGGCAATGTAAACAAACCCTTTGTTATATTGATCGACGATTGCTAGTAAAAGATTAGGTTTCAAGTTGTCTTTGTATGCTTGATGCCAATTCCTTGCTAATAGCAAATGAACTTTTTTAGTCTCATTAGATGATTTTAGCTCATAACAACTTTGTTGTATTTTATCGTGTTGAAAACGATATTCACATTTTAGAAGTTCATTTTCGTTTGACTTTTTTAGCCACTCATCATTTAACTGAATGGGTAATATCAGACCTTCGTTGATGGCGGGCTGCAAATTATTACTGAGAATAGCAGGGCTGATCCCTTCCGCTAATGAAGCTTCTTCAATAGAAAAAGTATTTCCTATGCAAGCGCATAAGTGAAGGGTGCTTTTTACAGAATCATCAAATCTATCCAAGCGACGCGCAACAAAATCTAATACATTTTCTGTGGCAGACATTTTTGTAATAAACTCTTCATCCCAAGTCCAATGTTTATTGACGGGATCAAAAAATAATTCCTCAGTGCGATACAGTTCTTCAAGGATCATTAGCAGAAAGAACGGATTTCCTTCTGTTTTTTTATGTAACAAATAGCACAGTTTGGACACTTTATCCTTTGGCAAATAAAGCAAGTCTTGTAACAATTTTTCTGTTGCAGTTTCATCTAATCCGTGAATAGATATTTCTATTGGCTTTCGCATATTGTTTATGTTAGATAAGAAGTAGTGTAACGGATGTGTTTCAGTCACTTCATTGCTACGATAGCTGATGATGACCAGGACATTATTGACTGATTCGCTGAGTGAAATTTTCAACAATAAGTCAAACATAGATTGAGTTGCCCATTGCACATCATCTAAGAATAATATGAGAGGATGAGATAAGCTAGCAACTTTAATGAAACGAAGAATGGCTAATTCAAGACGGTTTTTAGTTTCAATAATACCCACTTCTACAGGAGGGACTTGCTTTCCAACAATAACACTCAAGCGTGGGATAAAGTCAGTGATAACATTTAATAGAACGCCCATTTCTTGAATTATTTTATCTTTGAAAACTTGATATTCTACTTCAGGAAGACTTAAATGATAACGCACTACTTTATCCAATGCTTTACGTAATCCTTCATACGCATCGCTTTGTTGAAAATGATCAAACTTACCACTGGCAAAGAATCCTTTAGCTAATGCAGTTTTGGGAATAAGTTCTCGTACTAGGCTGGTTTTACCAATACCAGAATAACCAGCAATAGTGATAATTTTATTTTGATGCGTGTGACATAATTCGTCAAAAGCATTCATTAGTAGCTTAATTTCATGCTCTCGCCCGTATAATTTCTCAGGCAATTCCAATTGAGTTGCAATATCGTTTTCGGCCAGTGAAAATGAGGGTATGGTTTTACTTTCTTGAAATTCTTCCCAGATACGCTTTAAATCGCTGGCTAGTCCGACAGCACTTTTATAACGGTCTTCTGCAGGTTTAGATAATAATTTCATAACGATGTTTGAAACTATCTCAGGAATGTTTTTGCTAATTTCATGAGGAGAGGGTGGGATAGTTGCAATATGTCCAAATATGATGGTCATTGGCTCTTTACTTTTAAAAGGAACGCTTCCTGTTAACCACTCATAGAAAATAATCCCCAGCGAATAGAGATCAGCACGTGCGGTTAGCGGTCGATTCATACGCCCGGTCTGTTCTGGTGCCATGTATTCTAATGTGCCTTGTAATAATCGGGGTGGGTCGCTAGGTACCATGGTACGTTTAAATTCTGTTGCAATAGAAAAATCATACAACTGTATCGTGTTGTTATGCTTATGATAGAAAATATTTTCGGGTGTTAAATTTTTATGAATAATATTTTTATTATGGATACTGGCCACGGCTTCGACTAATTGAATGGCTAAAGGTAAAAAAGTGTCAAGTGACATTGCTTTATTGGTGAATAGCGTTGTAAGGGGACGATAGCCTTGATCTTGCATGGCGAATGCATAACTTTGATTGTCATTAATAAAATCAACTACTTTAGGAACATAGGGATTATCTTTTAATTGCTCTAATAGATAATATTCATGCTGCAATTGAGCGCGTGTTTCATTACTTGCATGAGCACTGGTAAATGTTTTGAGTAATAAAGCAGGTGTTCCTTCTTTTTGCTCAGTAGCGCAAATAACAAATTTTTCATTTGTCATAATGATTTTATGAATTCGATAAGCGCCTATATATTCCATACTCTAACTCTACTCAGGATTCTTATTTATGTTAAAGATTTTTTAAAAATGCATTAAAGAATTCGTGCACTCTAAAATCTTCGCAGGATTCTCTTAAAGTATAGTTATTTAGATATTTTTTGCTTATTTGAGCATAGGTGTTATAGCAGGAGTTAAGGTTATGATAAGAATATAAATGATATGTATACCAAACGCACTTGAAGATGCGAGATTTTAGCTTGTTATGTGCTTAACTCAAGTTTGCATCTTCAAGTGCGTTTGGTATATACCGTTCGCCTTTCGAAATGCGAACTTTAACAATGAAACATGAACTTCGTCATTGCGAGCGCAGCGTGGCAATCCAGTGAATAACCTGCCGATCTGTGGGTTATTCCTGGATTGCCACGTCGCTTCGCTCCTCGCAATGACGGGAGTTAAATTCGCATTTCGAAGTACATTCGGTATATATTATTTCCGTATGAAATGATTCAATCGCCGTATAGCTTCTTGTAACGTACTCATGCTGCTGGCAAAAGAAAAACGCAGATGATTAGCGGCACCAAAAGGAGTTCCTGCAATCGTAGCGATTTCTGTTTCAGTTAATAATGTTTCTGCCAATTGAATATCATTGTTCACTTCGGGATGTTCTTGTAGCCAATGTGTAAAATCAGGCATTAAATAAAACGCACCGTTAGCAGGGACGCAATTCACTCCAGGCAGAGCATTTAATGCTTGCACTAAAAAATTATGACGCTCTTTAAACGCTTTATTCATCATGGCAATGTTTTCTTGTGGTCCAGTTAGTGCAGCAACCGCTGCTTTTTGTGCGATAGAATTTGGATTCGACGTGGTTTGTGTTTGGATACTTTTTATTTGTGAAATTACTTCGTTCGGTCCTGCAGCATAGCCGATATGCCAAGCCCGCATCTATCCCTTCGCAGAGTCTACT
>CBFGYT010000075.1:0-7053 GCA_965653065.1 uncultured bacterium
AGGGATAACCACACGCGCATAGCACCATGGCTTATTTTTTTCATCGGCAATCACCACCTGGCGAATATGCGCTGGCATTTGCGGCAATCCGAGCTTATCGCATTCTTCGGCAAATGGCGGCGCATCTACCTCTACCACCGTATGCATTGTCACCGCACCTACAATCCTTTTAAAGGCATGCACCATGCGGTTGGCTTGTAATAGCCATTGATACCGTTGATCGGCAATTAGGTTATCCGTGAGCGTATCGTGCCAGTTGCTTGCATTCATTGTGCACATTCCCTAAAATATACTCTTCGCGCTTTGATTTTAGGCGCTGTGAGTAAATACATCAATTAAGTTATTTGGATATCATCATGACGATTAGTCTATTCGATCTCTTCTCCATAGGCATAGGCCCTTCTAGCTCGCATACGGTAGGCCCAATGCGCGCTGCCAAAGCCTTTGTCACGAGTTTAGCACAAAGCAAAGAAGCAAAACACTGTCAGCGTGTGCAAGTCGATCTCTATGGCTCGCTGGCATTAACCGGCAAGGGGCACGGCACGGACAGCGCTATATTGAATGGCTTAGAAGGCTATACGCCAGAAGACGTTATCCCAGAAGAAGTAGGCCCACGCGCACATAAAATTACTGAAGAAAGCCAATTACATTTACCCCAAGTGGCCACTCTCTCTTTTGATGTTAGCAAAGATTTACTCTTCCACTATGAAGAAACGTTGCCGGCACACGCTAATGGCATGCGTTTTAGTGCCTTTGATGCCGCGGGTAAAATAATATTAACGCAAATCTATTATTCAATCGGCGGTGGTTTCATATTATTAGATGAAGAAATGCAACATCAAACGCATGTGGAAGATAAACAACCCTACCCTTTCAACACTGCCGCAGAATTGTTAGCCCACTGTGAAAAAAATAAGTTAACCATTGCCGAATTGATGTTAGCTAATGAAAGTGCGTTACGCAATGAAGCGGCTGTTAAAGAGCGGTGTTTGAAAATCGCCAAAACCATGTTTGATTGCATCGATGCGGGCTGTGTTGCGACTGAAAAACAATTACCAGGCGGGTTAAAAGTGCGTAGACGTGCGCCTATGCTCTATCAAAAATTATTAGCGCGCAATCAAAAACAAAACTTTGAAGATATTTTAAATTGGTTAAATTTATATGCTTTAGCCGTCAATGAACAAAATGCCGCCGGCGGGCGTATTGTCACAGCCCCAACCAATGGCGCTGCGGGAATTCTTCCTGCCGTATTACGGTATTATCGTGAGTTCTGTCCCCAATATACAGAAGAAGGAATCATTGACTATCTACTCACGGCTGCCGCTATTGCTATACTTTATAAAAAAGGCGCTTCGATTTCTGCTGCCGAAGTCGGCTGTCAAGGTGAAGTCGGTGTTGCTTGCTCTATGGCAGCAGGCGCATTGACTGCCGTATTAGGCGGTACATTAGCGCAAGTTGAAAATGCAGCAGAAATTGGTATGGAACATCATTTAGGATTAACGTGTGATCCCATCGCCGGCTTAGTGCAAATTCCTTGTATTGAACGCAATGCCATGGGGACCGTGCAAGCCGTTAATTCTGCAAAGCTCGCATTAATGGAAAGCGGTGAACATACTGTGTCTTTAGATACGGTGATTAAAACCATGTTACAAACAGGGCGCGATATGCAAACGCGCTATAAAGAAACGTCTCGCGGCGGCTTAGCCGTGAATCTTCCGGAGTGTTAGTATGACAAAAGTTAGAATCTTAGAATATCCAGATCCAAAACTAAAGCGAGTGGGTAAAAAAGTAGAAAATGTGAATGATGAAGTGAAACAAGTTATCGCCGACATGTTTGAAACGCATTATGCAACAGAAAATTGTGCTGCTCTTGCCGCAACTCAATTAGACTTTGCTGAGCCTTATGCGATTACGGTCATTGATTTTTCCGAAGAAAAAAATCAACCCTTATGCTTAATCAATCCCGAAATTATTGACAGTGAAGGTGAACAATTTGAATATGAAGGCTGTATGTCAGTGTATCCTGATTATTGCCATGAACGCGTTAAACGCTCTGACAAAGTAACGGTGAAGGCATTAAATGAAAACGGCGAGCCTATAGAAATGACTGCCGAAGGTTATATGGCAAAGTGTTTGCAGCATGAAATTGACCACTTAAATGGATTAACGTATTTAGATAGATTATCACCGCTCAAACGAGAGCGTTTAGTCGATAAAATTCGTAAAATCTTGAAGAAGAAATAAGGAGTTTCTGCCATGCAGTTAGATATTAGCCCGCTTGAGAAAAGTATTCAACGATTACAAGAGGGCTTACAGCGCTACCAAAAACATGACGATGATGAGCAATTACGCGATGGTTTAATTCAACGCTTTGAATTCACTTATGAACTCAGCCATAAAATGTTAAAACGGTATTTAAAACTGACTTCGGCCACAACGCAACAATTTGATGATATGCCTTTTCAAGATCTAATCCGTTTAGGCAACTCGCAAGGCCTATTACAACATGATTGGCCTACTTGGCGAAACTATCGAGAAATTCGTTCTAAAACCAGTCATACTTATGACGAAGACATTGCTTTAGAGGTTGTCACTCATATTCCGAATTTTTTACGAGAAGCTATTTATTTATCGGCTCAATTAAAGAAGCACATTAAATGAATAGTCCCGCTATTGATATCAAAGAACATGAATGGCAAATTGTGGCAGATATTCTTAAAACGCATATTCCTCAATACGAAGTCTGGGCTTTTGGTTCAAGAGTGACTATGACTGCTCGCCCCTATTCTGATTTAGATTTGGCAATTATTACTGCAGCGCCTTTATCTTTAGAGACACATGCCGCTCTAAACGATGCATTTATAGAATCTGACTTACCTTGGAAAGTGGACATTGTGGATTGGGCAAATGTCAGTGATGCATTTAAGACAATAATTCAGAAAAATAAAGTAGTAATACAGAAATCATAAATACCGCAAACTATCTTGTAAACTTAATCTTTGATATTCCACCGTATAATCTGGATAATTTTGTAAAAAATGGGCCGCTCGCTGTTCTAAACGAATTTGACTATTTCTTCTTTCTTGTCGTTTGACTTCAGCAAGCAGAATGATTTTCTCTAAATCATTGATGGCAACAATATCAATTTCATCTTGTCCGCTTTGACGCCAATAACTTCCGATACGATTAAATCGCTTTGTTTCTATTAACAGTTCAACAAACATTCGCTCTAATAATCGTCCAGAGTATGTTGTAAAATCCCGTTTAATAATCTCTTTGACAAATTCAAAATTTCTAATTTCAATTGCATCTCGATTTCTATGTATAAAGCGAAACCAAAATTGTAGAAAGTTATCTATAATCTGATACTTCACTAATTTCGCATTGGGTTTAGCATCAATAGGTCTTACCGATTGAATGATATTATAAGTAGACGCTAATTTATCCAAATACGCGGATACATTTTTTTGTATCACAGAATGAATTTCACTACTGTTCGTTTTACCTCTCGCAATTAATTCTAATATAGAAAAATAAGTAATATAATCTTTACCAAATTCTTCTATTAGCTGATTGCGCCCTTCATTTAACATCGGTGAATTTTCTTTTATAATAAATTCGATGATGCTAGTTAAATCTTTGCAACCATTGGTAAGAAGTGCATCTAAATATTTAGGAACACCGCCGGTAATAGCGTAAAATATAAATAAAGATTCTAAACTGTGAATGTTATAGTCCTGTAAAATAATTTTTATCTGTGGAATAGTAAATGGTCTTACTTGCATCAATCTATCCGCACGACCAAATAGAGGCTCTTTTTCATTCTCAAATATTTTGTGCATTAAAGAATAAATAGACCCAATAAAAATAGTAAGTATTTTTGTTTGATCTTTATGAAGATCCCACAATGCTTGCAGATCTGAATAAAGCGATGGGTTAATATAAAAAAATTCTTGGAATTCATCTACAATCAACGTAAAAGAATGCGTCTTACCATACTCAAATAAAATAGCAAAAATTTCTTTAAGCGACTCGACTCGACCATGAATAACTATATTTAGTTTCTCTTTTATCTCATGCATAAAGCTTTCACAAAGCAATCTTTCTGACTTCTTAGCCGTGAATAAATATAAGAACGGTTTATCTTTTACAAATTGCAATGCTAATGAAGTTTTGCCAATACGCCTACGGCCTAATAGCACGGCCATGCGACTCCTGGCTTGAGATTGTTCATTAAGAATCGCTAGCTCTTGTAAGAGTTCATCTCTGAAGTAAAATTTCATACACTTCCAGCATAATAATGTCCATTATTATAATTTACATTATTATAATGAAAATGTCAAATATGCTCTGTCTCCTCTCCGTTGCTATAATTGCGTAAAAATAAAAATATTTATAAATCAAGTGATTATGGCAATCCTGCCATTTTGTCAAACTCCCTTCGGGAGTTCTCATCTCTCCGTTCACGTTTCTTTATTCTACAAACAAAAAAAGGAACTCGTCGTTCCTTTATTTAATTATTGTGGCGCGCCCGGAGAGATTCGAACTCCCGACCGCCTGGTTCGTAGCCAGGTACTCTATCCAGCTGAGCTACGGGCGCGCAAATTTGCAGTCTTCACTATTTGGTCTCCAGTAAGACACCGCATAGTTTCTTCAATAATGGCGGAGAAAGAGGGATTCGAACCCTCGATGAGGCTACAAACCCCATACTCCCTTAGCAGGGGAGCGCCTTCGACCACTCGGCCATCTCTCCGCACTGAAGAGGCAGCAGTATAACATTGTTATTTTCATTAAGGGAAGTCTATTTTGTCTATTTATTATTCTTATTAATGAAAAATATCTAGGGTCTGTTGCCCTACTACTCACGGCAAAAAAAATGCGCCATCAGGCGCATCTTAATTTTATTATTATAATAGGATAATTCTAACTAGGAATTAACATCTTCGCTTGCATTAGGGTTATTTTTTTCTTGCTGGATCCGTAAATAGATTTCTTCACGGTGCACAGAAACATCTTTAGGTGCATTGACACCGATCCGTACTTGATTCCCTTTAACTCCCAGTACGGTGACGGTAACATCATCGCCAATGATCAGCGTCTCGCCGACGCGTCTTGTTAAGATTAACATTACAAAACCTCCATATCTGTGCCTAGTGGCACATTATACTTTACAACTGTTTCGGTCCATGGGTTTAATCCATAAACACCGCGCTATTATACCTTGTAATTATTAAGGAACTATTAAGGATTTAAGCATAGCACAAATTTATCCTTTTTGCGTAAAAAACGATTTTTAATTTTTAATTTGAAAATCAATAAGGTACATGAAAAAGGTGCGCTATATGTGCCCTTTTCACTTTAAAATGCGAAGTAACATTATTATATCCGCGTACCGTCATACCCGCGTGCGCGGGGATGACGGTTTCCAGATTATTACAATTTAACTTCGCATTTTGAAATATCAGCAGAATCTACACATCATCCCATTTTAGGATCAAATTCTTCTGCCGCTTCTTTATCCAAACCAAAAGCAGCGTGCAAAGCACGTACACCTAGCTCTAAGTACTTTTCATCGACAATAACCGATATCTTAATTTCCGATGTGGCAATCAATTGGATGTTAATTCCTTCTTCGCCTAACACTTGGAACATTCTTTGCGCCACTCCTGAATGCGAGCGCATCCCCACGCCTACTAGCGAAATTTTGGCGATTTTTGCATCGCTTTGTACGCCTTTTGCTTTTAATTCTGTTGCTACCCTGTCTAGAATCGCTAAAGCCTTGTTATGATCTTCTCTTGCCACGGTAAAAGATAGATCCGTTAAAGCCTCGCTTACTTTATTTTGCACAATCATATCAACATCGACATTGGCTTCCCCTATCGGCCCTAAGATTTTAGCGGCCACTCCCGCTTGGTCTGGTACACCGATAATCGTTAATTTTGCTTCACTGCGATTATACGCAATTCCTGAGACTAATGGACGTTCCATAGCGACTTCCTCATAAGTGATTAATGTACCCGGGCCATCGTGAAAACTGGATAACACTCGTAATGGTACTTTGTATTTACCAATTAATTCAACCGAGCGTTTTTGTAATACCTTAGCGCCTAGGCTGGCTAATTCCAACATTTCTTCAAACGTAATACGTTCTAATTGTCTTGCTTCGGGAACAATGCGTGGGTCTGCTGTATAAACGCCATCGACATCGGTATAAATTTGGCATTCATCGGCACTTAAACTGGCGGCCAATGCCACTGCTGTCGTATCCGAGCCACCTCGCCCTAAAGTGGTGATATTGCCATAACTATCCACCCCCTGAAATCCAGCAACGATCGGAATAATGCCTTCTTGTAACGCTTGTTTTAAGGGATGGGGTTCGATGCTTTCAATACGCGCTTTGACACATTTATTTTCAGTAAAAATCTGTGCTTGTGCACCGGTATAAGAGCGAGCCGGATAGCCTTGTGCCGATAAACACATCGCTAATAATGCCATGGACACCATTTCACCGGTGGATACCACTACAGAATATTCGCGCGGATCAGGGTTTTCGGCCAATGATTCAACTAACGCCACTAAGCGATTGGTTTCACCACTCATGGCGGACACCACTACAACCACCTCATGCCCTGCCTGGCGGGTTTCAATGATTTTATCAGCGACGTGACGAATGCGTTCTAAACTGCCAACCGAAGTACCACCGTATTTTTGTACCCACAAGCTCATAGAAATTCCGTATATTGCTAAAAATGAATAGTATAATAGAAAATACAGCGTTATACTACTTCAAATAGATTGAGCTAGGATATAGACCGTTCGCCTTTCGAAATGCGAGATTTAACGAGGGAGCAAGAAAATCGTCATTGCGAGCTTGCGAAGCAATCCAGATTTGAAACTGGCGCCCTTGTATTTAAGGATGATAATTCATAGCACGATGACTTTATATCGATGTGGCTTTTTGTAAAGTAGGCTGGATAGATAGTATAAACTCTATCTATCCAGCATGTAGAAAATATATGATTTTTTATAGATTTATCTGCTTACGATTGCCAA
>CBFGYT010000076.1:0-6861 GCA_965653065.1 uncultured bacterium
GTTTTTACACCTTTTCCAAAAATATCCCCCTCAGCTTGCAAAAAAAAAAAGTAAAAAACTTGGGTAAAAAAGGCCCGAGTTTAAATTACACCCTTTTTAGGGCCCAAAAAATGCACATTTTTTCACTTTTTCGGCGGTGGCAATATAAAAGGGGCGAGAAAATTCATCAAGTTCAGTGATAAAAAGATTATATGCCGATTGTTTGACATGCCGATAGATAAAATTTCCAACTGGAGTGTCGATACGACACGTTTTTTTACTAGTAATACAGGTTATAGCCACTACTTTTCAGGAATGAGTCGATAGTAGCTTAGCGCCGTTTCTAAACTCACATAGGCAGGCGTTATCAGCTGAGTAGATAAAAAAAGACTGGAGGTTTGGCAACGACGCGAAGGATCGGCTATCACATAAATACCCCTTCATAGTTCGAATAACCATTTTTTTTGTAACCATTCTGTCACTTGGCGCCGTAGTAATGCCGGATTATCCGTTAGTAAAGGAAAGAGATTACTTCTGATAAAGGGGTATGTTTTGCACTTTTTAACGAATTCATCAAATGTCACTTTATTTCTCCTTATTACATATAAGTGTAATATAAAGAAATATAATGTTAAGCATATGGGAACTTAGTCACACTAATCTTATCCTCACTGTTTACAGAACCCGAATAAATAACTATTTTTTCAAAATTCTTTTTAGATAATTGCTATAGATTTTGCGTAGTTTATACGGATGTTATTTGATTACAAATGGCTTATAATTGAACAGTTATTTGAAGGTGTTTAAGCGCTCTTCGTTTCACTGAATGTATTATTTGGTTTATGAAGAAGTTTATTGTTAAATTAATGTGAGGAAATCAAAATGAGTTTTGCAGGTAAAACTGAAGAAATTGAGCAATATGTTAATAAACTGGATGAGAAGATCACTACATGGCGTAAAAAATGTGATGAGCTAGCGAATGGTGAAGATAAAGATGCATTGATAACAAAATTGCGTGTTACAATGGATAGAAAAGATGTTCTGCAAGCATTCTTAATGAATATCGATATGGAGAATTCAACTAAGGACGAAATAGATTGTGCGCTTAATAAAGCATTCACACAAGTTCGTGAGGTTTGGGAAGCAACTGATCGTGGACCAAGAAGCTGCTATGACGAGCCATATGAGAAAGATCCGCTTACTCATTATCCAGCCCGCACTATAGAAAGCTTAAGAAAACGTTTTAATGAGAAAACGGTGATGAATTTATTTTCTGATGTAAAGCCTCGCGCTGCTCAATTGATTGAAGAGCTGAAAGCGATTGCTCCTGAGGTTGCACCACAACAAGAAAAAGAACCGCTTTTAACATCATATCAGTATCAGAAGCCAACTCTGTAAGTTTAATTAAAAACTCGATGCTGTCATTCCCATGCCTGTGGGGATGACAGTTTTTATTTGGATTTTTGTGCTAAGTAAGTGGTTCCTTTGGCTCACTACAAGGACTTTTATTTTTCATCAATAAATGTAGATGAGTCAACATGAAAACGTTTTGCTAATGCTTTAATTTGTCGTACGTTAAGAACACGTTTTCCATGTAATATTTCAGACACGACGCCTTGACTGCCAATTTCGGGTAAGTCTGATTGACTTAAATGATGTGCATCCATTAAAAATTTTAAGGCATCAATTCCCGTATTCAATTCTGCGGGATAATGAATTTCTTCATAAGAAGCAATAAGATGACTCATAGCATCTACCAGGCCAATGAGCCGATGATTTTCATCATTTCCAACGATATCTAATAACTCATTCAGCTCTTTCACGAGTTCATGATATTCTTTTTGATTGGCAGGATATTTCATAATGGGAGCGATATAATCCCAATATTTTACGGCTTGTGCTAGTTTTTGTCTCATCATAGTGCTCGCATTTATTTCCATTTACCTTGATCGTATTCTTTATGCGTTAAGATACATCTAACATATATTTTTTGTCTTTCAAAATGTATATTTGCAATTAATCTTAATTTGTTGCCACCAATATTAAAAACATATACTTCACCAACTTTATCAACACTATTAAAACTTTCTTTTAGGTCAGAAAAGTTATGAAAGCTATTTTTCTTCAAGATGCGATACCAACCATCTAATGCAGAAGCTACTGTTGGATATTTTTCTTTTGCTTGCCAAATTTGTTGTTGAGTAATAATATGCATAATCCTTCACTTGCATTATTTATTGATAGTATATATCTCATTATGAGATAAGTCAAGCGAGAACTGCCTTTTACTAAATAAAATTTACTAAAAAGCAGTCGCTGCAAACTTTATAAATAAAATCAATCATTTATAAAAGGTAAACTTTGTTAAATCACCGCAATAGATTCACTTTGCAAATGCACACTCGCAAACGCATTGATTTTTTCTAAAATAAATTTAATTTGCATTAAATGAGAGTCCACCAATTCATCTTGTACTCGGTCAAACGCATAATCACAGAGAAATGGAATGAACAGTATCAATTCTTGTAACCGGTTTTGGGACAGATGAGAATTTACTGTATCGCTGTTTTTTAACAAGTAGCATAGTTCTAAGCTATTGCGTTCTAACAAGGATAATAATAATTGGTAAGGATGTTGTGGCAGAATTAAAGAAGGAAGTTGTTTCGTTAGTTTTTCTATTGATATCACTAAATCCTGTAGCTTTGCATTAAAGAATAAATTGACCATTGTGCACTCCACTGTATTATTTATTGTGGTCATCCGGAAAATCAACCCAGATTTTCCGGATACCGTCCATAGCTGCTTTGCAAGAGTCTTAATCGTTATAAGAGGATTAGAACATGCATGAAGTCATAAAGGTAACTGTAGCGTCTATTGAGTTAAAACGGGGTCGGATTTTACCCCCATATTCTAAGAGCAAAATATGGGCAGTTCAGTAGTTTGTACGGAAGTTATTTTTGTTTCAATATTATACAATATGACAGGTGGCTTTTATTCGGAGGTAATTTAATTATGGCAACTACAGGTCAACTTGCTAACGCTCAACTTGAGCTCGTGGATAGTCTTATTGGTAGAGAGGGGTGTTACTTTGAAGTCATTAAAGAGTTTCAAGGCGTTAGCTTAGGAACTAAAGTACTTTATCTAGAAAGGGCTATTACTCAAGAGAATGACACATTTTTAGAATCTTTAGATAAACTATATACTCCTGGCGTCTCAGAAAAAAGTTCTAAAAACTATGTAGAATTAATTCGCGCTTACAAATGTATTCATGATCTTTATCATAATAATAAAGTATTATTTGGAGAGTTTGGTGAACGCGCAGCAGTAGAACACTATTTTCATAGTCTCGGAGAGATAGATAATAATGCATTGCGAGAGAAAATTAATGATATAAAGACTGCACATATCGTAGAATTAACCAATGCATCTGATGCGAAACAAATAGAAAAAGAGAAAAAGGCTCGAGTTAAAGCGGAGGCTTATATTAAAGCAAATACGCAATGGCGTAATTTATTAAACTTATTATTCGGTGAACGAGTAAAACAAAGTTCTGATCAGTTGCATCCAGCGCAAAAAGTTTTTTTTAAATCCCCAAAAACTGAACAAAAGTATTGGTTTCGAATAGGGGGAACAACCAACGGAATTCATTGGAATATTAAAAACCTCTATAGCGTTGATTGTTGTATTAAAGCGATTTCGCTAGTCTTGCTCAACAATGGAATATATCGTTTGCAAATATTTTCGGACTCATGTTCAGCTCTGTATAATGGAAATCCTCCGCATCAATTATCGTTAAATCAACGGTTGATCACGTTATTAACTAAGCATGATATTACTGCTGATACTGAAAACGTAACGCGTTATCCGAATGGAGAAAATGCCGCTGCAAATTTTGTTCAATTTGAAGCAACTGGCCCTCAAATACGTGAACTTATTAATAACACTTTATCTTCTGTGATAGAAGAAGAGAATGGTAATGATGCAAAAAAAGAAATTATCATGGCATTACTACAATCTATTCCCAAGCCAAAAGAAATAGAGGCTTCAACATATCAATCGTATAAGATAGATAACGCTATGTGATATACCGTTTCGCTTCAAGATGCGAGATTAACACGGAATATGAAAGATGTCATTGCGAGGAGCGCAGCGACGTGGCAATTCAGTGAATAATCCACAAACCTGTGGTAAATTCTCTGGATTGCCACGTCGCTGCGCTCCTCGCAAAGACGGTCGCTAACTTAAGTTCGCATTGTCGCATATTGTCATTCCCACGCACGCGGGAATCCAGTGGAAATAGCGCAAATCGTGTGTTATTCCTGGATCCTCGCGTGCGCGAGGATGACAATTCACTACGAAGTAACCCAAAATATGCAATTCAAAGAGCGGTCAGTATATCTGAATGAGGTTGCTATTATTTTATAATCTTAATCTTAACCGCATGAATCTTTCTAGGCAATAAATCGCCTAGTGCTTGATAGACTAATTTATGGCATTCTACTAAAGAAGCGGTGACAAAATGGGCGCTAGAGATAGCAATGGTAAAATGGCCTTGTTCGCTTTGGGGGGGCAAATGACCGCGATGTGCCGCAGAATCGTCGGTTACTTCTAAAAATGAAGGTTGTAAGGCTTGAATTAAACGATTTTTAATTTCTTGTATAGTTTCATTATAAGTCATGATTCTTTACTCTTTATATCGGAAGGATCTATAAATTTAGAAATATATATTCCTTGTGCCAGCAAGAATAGTAAGGTTAATCCCAGAATGCCAAATAATTTAAAATTAACCCATACGTTCGTCGAAAAATGATAGGCAACATACAAATTAAGTCCCCCTAGAAACGCAAAAAAACTTATCCAGAAATAATTTAAGCGTCGCCAAATAGCGGGTTGTAATTTTAACGTTTGTCCTAACATACGCTCTAACAAAGATTTTTCTGAGAAAAGATGGCTTAAGAAAAAAGCGATAGCAAAAACAAAATAAAGAATGGTGGGTTTCCACTTGATGAACAGTGTATTATGTAGGAATAAAGTAAAACCGCCTAATACTGTGATAATAATACAAGAGATTAACGTCATGGTATCAACGCGGTGAAACTTCAGCCAATAAAACCCCAGTTGAATAAAGCTACACACAATCGCGATGGCGGTTGCAATAAATATACCAAAGAATTTGTAACCAACAAAAAAAATGACAATGGGGAAAAAATCAAAAAATAATTTCATACGTTATTCATCAGTTTGAATTTTAACAGTCAATACATCACAATGTGCTTTATGTAAAATACCGCTGGCGTTAGAACCTAATAAACGACCTAGGCCATGTTTTTCATGACTGCCTACAACAATTAAGTCAGCGCCAATTTCTTCTGCGGTGTTAAATACTTCAATGGCTGGGTTGCCAACGACTAAAAGTTGACGATCCGCAGCAATATTTAATTTAGCAGCCATTTTTTTCATTTCTTCTTTAGCCGTGTCGACTAATTCGCGTTCTACATCGGCAATACCTAAATAACCACTGGCATAAGCGGGTAAAGATTCTACAACGTGCATCATCGTTAGCTTAGATGAAAATTTTGCCGCTAAATTTATGGCTCGGTGAGCAGTTATCATACTATGTTCACTTAAATCAACGCAAAATAGAATATGTTTGTAGTCATGCATCATCGTATAACTCCTTAAAGTATAATTAACATCAAATAACCGCTTTCAATGTGCACCATCATAAAATGAATTATTGTATAATACAAGGGGCTGTGAATAGCGCATGTGTCCATTGCAAAAGAGCAAAAGCTGGACAAATCAAAAATGATTTTAAAATAGCTTAAAAATAAAACAGGAGATGCTATGTTGTTCAAACACACAAAACAGTGGCGAAGCCTACTTTTTTTAGTCTTATTCAGCGTGATTGGCTATGCCAACCAAAATGTGACAACGTCTAAAGTGGTTACGGGTGAGAATTGGCGCTGTTATGCAGAAGATGCAACTGGGCAACGCTATTTTGCCAGCGATGATGTCATTTCCACGGCACTCAATCAAGCTGGCCGAATATGTGATCGCCATAGTATACGCCCCAATAGCTGTCATACAGCGAGAAGTCAATGTGCACGCGCGAATGGCCCAGAGAATTGGTATTGTTATGCACGCGATGGACGTAGTCACCAATGGCGTGGGACAGGGAAAAATCAACATGCAGCAAAGAACGACGCTTTATTTCGTTGCCAGAAACACACCAATGCGAATACCCGTTCTTGTGTAGTTTATAACGATGATTGCCATCACTACTGGTAGGAGGCTATATGAAAAAAGAAATTAGTATCACTTTAATGTTAGTGAGTGTGTCTGCTTTAGCGAGTGTGACTTTATTGACAACGGATAAAGCCAGCAATGGATTGTCCCATACGATTTCTTATTTGAAGTCAGAGGGGGTTCGTGAAGTCATTGTGCCGAGTGAAATTCCGCGTAATAAAACGCCTTATTTTGTCAGCAGTGAATTAAAAGCAAATACATTGGATTACAGTGTTTCTTTTGATTATATGGATAAATGTAAAGGAGCACAATATTGTAGTGCGGGCAGTATTGACACGACTTTTCAAGGGAATCCCACCATTTATTTTGATACTAAAAATCAAGAAATTACTGAGCGCGTGCTATTAGCCAATCAACATGCTGTATATTATACGCCTAGCCATGCGATGGGAAGTTTTTGGCCGGCACGAGTAGAGTGGCGATGTGGGACTACGCTGTATACCTTGTCGTGGAATTTACCGGCTGCAGATGAGCGTACTGCTTTATTGCAAATGGTCAGTGATATGTGGAATAAGGCGTGTGTAACATCTGAGTGAATCTTGAAGTGAATATATAGTCATCGCATTTAAAACT
>CBFGYT010000077.1:0-6858 GCA_965653065.1 uncultured bacterium
GAAAGCAAATGCTCGCTATTATTCAGCAGAATCATCTCCATTGTCGGAGCTGCTACTGTCGCTGCTACCATTGCTCATGCTGCTGCTGTCGCTGCTGCCATTGCTCATGCTGCTGCTGTCGCTGCTGCCATTGCTCATGCTGCTATCGCTGCTACCATTGCTCATGCTGCTATCACTAGGAGCTGCACTTTGATCAGCTGGTGTTGTTGCAGGAGCTGCACTTTGATCAGCTGGTGTTGTCGCAGGAGCTGCTGTTGTATCGCTGCTGCTAGCATTCATATCGCTGTTAGACTGATCCGTTTGTGTCATGGATTGGTCATTCGTTGCTTGAGTATCAGAACCGCCGTTGCCTTTACCGCCACAAGCGACTAAACCCAAACTCATTACCAAGGCCAATACACCTAAGCCTAGTTTTTTCATTACTTAATCTCCATCGATGTTGATAAATCACTGAAATACACCATTCTTCTCGTTCCAAGAAAATGGAAACCCATTTTCTAGTATCTAGATTCAAGAATAAATGACAATACCCAGCGTAAAACTCTTCTCACCTTAAGAAAAAAACCTACCTAGCGGTATCGCTATGCAAGATTGTTTCTTTTGGGAACATTCTTGGATTGTCTGCTGCAGCACTGCTTGCATGAATTGCACACAGCACTTTGCTGAATCCAGGCATAAAATTAGCATATATAATGAAAAGCTACAAGGGGTTATGCAAAGTGGTTGTTATTTTTTAGCAGTTTTTAGCGGTTTCGTGCATAAAAAGAACGGAATCACTTAAACACAAGAGACTTAAACTTTATATAGCCTTATCTTAATCAATAAAACACTTAGTAAAACTTGCGCTTTAGTTTGCTGAACTAGGGCCGCTCAGATTTTCTTCTTTGTTTTTTTTATTACCACTTTCGCCATTCTGTTGGCCATATACTATTTTAAAGCGCTCTGCGTTTCTATCCGAGAAAAATTGCATTAATTGTGGATGATTGGCTTCGACTTTTTTAAATGGCGGGATTCCGCGTCGATCACAGAAAAATAATAGCTGCGGAGATTGACTCACTATTTTTTTGATTTGACTGATTTCTTGTTCGCTTATATTATCTTGTTCGCTTATATTATCTTGTTCTAGCATTCGATGAAATGTTTCTAATCTTGTCGGATCGTTTACATTGTCACATAACACAAGTAAATGCACTAATTTCCGACTATATTCATTTTGCCCTTCTGCGGATTGAGATATATTAAATGCTCGAGCATAAACGTATTGCAAATATCCATTGAGTAGTTGTTGCTGCTGTTGTTGTATCCATCCATTTTGTTCAGTAAACAATGATAAAACAGCTGATTCTATATCATCTTTACCTTCTAACACATTCAATACAGACTGCACTACAGCATCTTGCCATCTTGCATGTTGAGTAATAATATCCCACAATGGATATAACACTGGATATAACTCAAGACAAAGACTCAAATAATTGGTTTGCAAATAAGTAAGCGCACTATTACAAAAAGATGAAATAGCCAGATCAATTTCTTGACTTTCTTGTTCATCATTAGGTGAATATCTCGAACGATATTTTTCTCGAACTACGTCTTTTAGCACAACAAGTAGTCTTTCCTCTTCTTCTTGACTCTTTGGTTTTAATCGAGCAAAATCATCTAGCGGAATGTCATATTGCCATTGTCTCAGGACTATCAATACTTCATTGATAATTTGTGGATTTCCTAACAGTATGTCTGCTAGAGTGTCGATCTTTATAGCGCCAATATCTTGTTCATTCTCAGTTAATTTTTTCTCTCCATACTTATTGAGATAGTCTCGTACATGCATTGTTATTAATTTCAATATAAACGCATCTTGTATTCCTCTTGTTAGCCCACATCTTTTTATTAACTCTTCAGCATCGACATCTCTTAATAACAGTGGCGATGCTTTTTCTGCGGCAACAAATGTTCTTAGTCCGCTTTTACATTCTTGTAAAGGATCGAAACATCCTTGATGGATTAAGTGTTCAATAAATTCTCCAACCTCAACATCCGCTACGATTATATTTGCTTTTTCTTGCGGCGTTAACACATGCTTTTCTTCCGCATCTGCAATTACTTTTCTAATTTTATAAATTAGAGAGTATCGTCCATTTTTTAATATTTGCATCATCAACACAAATTTCTTTTGTTCTTCCAAAGACAAACCTTCTTGTAACTTTTTAAATGGTGCAATTAAATCGTGCGTGGATATAAAAAACAAATCTTCTCTGTCCTGCCAGGAAATTTTCTTTCTATATAGTTCTGTTAATTTCCTGTCTGCACTTTTTAAGTCTAAGTCTTTTGTCTTTTGTTGCCTTTCTAATTCTTTTTGATACTGTCCTTTTTGCTGAATATGATTTCTTATCATTTCTCTCAATTCTGTGAATCGCTTTTTCGCAACAAGTGTTTCTTGATTACCTTCCTTATTATTATCTACTATTTGTTGACAATTTTGTTTCTCTTCTTCGCATTCTGCTATAGCTCTCTCTATGTCTGCAATTCGCTTTTTACAATCGCATATCGCTTTTTCATTGTGGCTCAATGTTTTTTGTTTCTCTTCTTCATTTTGTTTTATCTTACTATCCAGTTTTTCTATCTGTCTTTGATACTCTTTTTTGATCTGCTCTTGATATTCTGGTGTAGGCCGTATACCGCTAATTAATACCTTCCATAAATTCACTTCAATTGTATTTTTAAACGTGTCTGTTGACATAGTCAGCCTTTCTTCAGGTGGGCTGTCTTTCTGCTTGTTTTTTATTCCAGACGATTTAACTATGGATGCGTGACCACTCTTGCCTGACTCTGAAGAAGGTGTTTTTATCGGCTGTTTCTTATCTCGCGGTGATGAAAAAGAACGCTTTCTTCCTCGCTGAGGATCCGGGGTTCCTTGTCTTGGGTGCGACGAACCGCTACCATTCGTGTCTCCCACTGCAACCGTTGGGCCAAAGCTAGTCGTACGATATCTCTTGCGCGAAATAGTCTCTTCATTATTTATTTTATCGTTGTTTTCTACAGAACTCTGTGTACGCTTAAAGAGCGGATTAGGATAAACAACTTCATCCTTTCTTGAAGAATGGCTAGATATCTTAGAAACGTCCGGTGGTGTCTTTGACTCTTTTTGCCCTTTTTTCTTACCTGGAACAACACTGCTCATTTTCTACCCTCAATAAAAGCATACCACAAGTTAACCGACCGAATGGTATCATAATTTTAGGGTTTTACTCTACTTAAAAATATGGTAAATTGAGCGCATTCTTTAATGGATACAATTATTTGTGATTAATGAGGACTTATTATGATAAATCGCACCTATTTTAAGCTAAACACATTGGCATTGGCTGTATCGTTGGTAATGCCTCTTGTGATCACCCCCAGTTTTGCCGCAGATAATGCCGTCAATTTACCTGTAGGCCCTAATAATGGTCGGCCAATCGCACCTTTGGTAATTCCTCCTCCACCCACTATTGACGCTAAAGCGTATATTATCGTCGATGCCAGCAGCGGTAAAGTTGTGGGCGCGAGCAATCCTGATCTACAACTGCCACCCGCTAGTTTAACCAAATTGATGACATTATATTTAACTTTCAGTGCGCTAGCCAACGGACAAATTCATTTAGACGATCAAGTGCCGATCAGTAAAAAAGCATGGCAAACTGGTGGTTCGCGTATGTTTGTCAAACCCGGCGATACGGTCACGGTACGCGAATTATTGCAAGGCATTATTGTGGACTCAGGAAATGATGCATGCGTTGCCATGGCTGAATACATAGGCGGAACGGAAGCATCTTTCACGGATTTGATGAATCAACAAGCGCAACGACTCAGCATGAACAATACTCATTTTACAGACTGCAATGGGTTACCGCATCCTGATCATCACTCTTCAGCCCGCGATATGGCTATTCTAGCCCGCGCTATCATCACGCAATTTCCAGAATATTACAAAGGCTTTTCACAAAAAGAATTTACTTACGCAGGTATTACGCAAAAGAATCGCAATCGTTTATTATGGCTATATCCTAATACCGATGGCTTAAAAACAGGGCATACCGATGAAGCCGGTTTTTGCTTGGTTAGCTCCGCTAAACAAGGTAATACTCGCTTTATCACTGCTGTTTTTGGTGCACCTTCCGATAACGCACGCGCAGAAGACAGTCAACGTTTATTAACGTATGCGGCACGTTTTTATGAAAGTAAAAAGTTGTATAACGCCAACCAACCCATAAGCCAAGTACGTGTATGGAAAGGCGATGACAAAGAAGTTGCTGTAGGGGTTCTTTCTGACTTGTATGTAACGATACCCGCAGGTCGTGCGAATAAAATCACCACACAAACTTTATTACCCAGTAAATTAAATGCGCCTATCCAAAAAGGACAAGTACTGGGTAAAGTGACTGTTCTAATCGATAACAAAGCCATTGCTGAATACCCTTTAGTTGCATTAAAAAATGATCCTAAAGGTGGCTTATGGACTCGCATGACAGATAGCGTCAGTGAAACTGTGCATGGCTGGTGGGGCAAGAAAGATTCTTAAATGATAAGCAAACCAGAAGACACTTTATTGACATTTCCTTGCCGCTACACTTTAAAGGTAGTAGCGGCAAAGTCTGTCGATGTGGATTGGTTACTGCCGCAATTACAATTGCATATTGCCTCTCTTCAACGTGAAGACATTACCGTTAAAACCAGTAGCCAAGGAAAATATACTTCGTTTTCTATTGTGTTTACGGCTGAATCGCAAGCGCAATTAGATACGATCTATCAAGCGTTAACGGCTTGTTCGGATATTGTGTTTGTTTTGTAGGTAAAAAAATTTATATCCAAAGCATTTCAAGATGCGAGCTTAAGTTATATACGATCGTTGGAACCAGTCATTGTGCGCTTGCGAAGTAATCCACCGCATATATGTGAATCTAAAGTCGAAACGTGAGATAAGCGAGATCTACCCCCTCTCCCGCGCTAGGCGTTTTGCTATTATATGATACTATCGCACGGGAGAGGGCTATGGAAACATCACGCCAGCCCTCTCCCCAACCCTCTCCCGCAAAAAGCGTCGTTATACCAGCAAAGCGCCTTGCGCGGGAGAGGGGGTAGATCGAGGTGAAATTAAGGAACTGTGCTTAATCCAAGAATAAATGATCTTCAGCACACAACCAGCTAAAATCTCGCATCTTCAAGTGCGTTTGGTATATACTTCACATACCTATAGATCGCTATTCAAGGAAAGATCATGCGTCAATATTGTATTGCTCTATGGATATCGTTGCTATTACTCCTTTTTAGTAGCAGCTACGCACAATCGACTCATACCATCGTGCAAATCGATTTAAATACGGCCATTTCCCCTGCCGCTGCCGATTATTTCCAACAAGGACTAGAATTCGCCAATAAACACCATGCCAGTGCTTTATTGGTAGTGATGGACACGCCGGGCGGATTAGATGATTCCATGCGTACTATCATCAGCGCTATTTTAAATTCTCCCATTCCGGTTATTACGTATGTTGCGCCTAATGGTGCACGCGCTGCCAGTGCGGGCACGTATATTTTATATGCCAGCCATATCGCGGCAATGGCGCCTAGTACGCATTTAGGCGCAGCTACGCCCGTACAATTATCTTCTAACGAAGACAATGCTGCGGCCCCTGAAAGTGATTTAACACGTAAAATGAAAAATGATGCCGTCGCTTATTTGCAAACGTTAGCCGATTTAAGACATCGCAATGCGGATTGGGGTAAGAAAGCCATTTTAGAAGGCGCCACTTTAACGGCTTCACAAGCATTGAATGATCATGTGATCGATCTCATCGCGTCTGATATTCCTACGTTATTAAACAACATTCAAAATAAAACCGTCACCGTGCAACAAAAGCCGTGGGTGATCGACACAATGAATGCAACTATCATTGATTTTCCTGCGAATTGGCGCGTGCATTTTCTAGAATTATTAACCAATCCTTCTTTATTGTATCTACTATTCATTCTTGCCTTTTATGGATTATTGATTGAGTTAACGCATCCAGGATATATACTTCCCGGCGTCGTGGGCGCTATCTCATTAGTATTATCGTTATATGCTATGCATTTATTACCCGTCAATTATACCGGCGTATTTCTAATGCTATTAGGAATAAGCTTTATGGTCGCCGAAGCCTTTGTGTCTAGTTTTGGTGCCTTAGGCATAGGCGGCGTGGTTGCTTTTGTGATTGGCTCCATTATGCTATTACCGAGTAATAGTGCTCTTGCCATCCCAATTCCATTAATTCTATTTATTAGTCTATTAAATGCTGTAGTTTTTATTGGTTTAATTGGATTAGCCATGAATGCGCGCCGTCGCAAAGTGGTAACGGGCAAAGAATCACTATTAGGAAGAATGATTGTGATCCCAGATGATTTTGCTACCACGCAATTTGTGAAAGTGGGCGGTGAATCTTGGGCCGTGACGTGTGAAAAACCATTACAACCCGGCCTAAAAGTAAAAATAGTCGCGGTGAATAATTTGGTTTTGACTGTAACTGTCGTGAGTGCGTCGTGAATTGCATTCGACCCTATTTTAAGGTAGTATTTTCATAAGAGTGCAGTATATATGTGAATCTAAAGTTGAAATTTTAGCGTGTTTTGTGCTGAGCATCATTTAATCTTGAGTTAAGCACAGCTTTCTAATTTCACTTCGATCTACCCCCTCTCCCGCGCTGGGCGCTTTGCTGATATCACGACGCTTTTTGCGGGAGAGGGTTGGCGTGATGTTTCCATGCCCTCTCCCGCGAGATGGTATCGTTATAATAGCAAAACTCCTTGCGCGGGAGAGGGGGTAGATCTCGCTTATCTCGC
>CBFGYT010000078.1:0-6542 GCA_965653065.1 uncultured bacterium
AAGCCCAAACTGTTGATATTAGGGGGAATTTTAAGCCCCGGATATATACGCTGAATATCGTTTACTGTAGTAGCCAAACGCTTTACACGCAAGTTAAGCGATGTTTCATACAAATCAGGCAGCCCGCTGGTCGAAAAATCGCCTTTAAAAACCGTATTGCTACCGGTTCTTAACTCAACACCTTTACCCCGCAGGTTGTCAATAGTTCCTGTTATTACACCGCTTATACCAAAATTATTATGGCTTATTTTATCCAGCTTACTATGATTGCTTTCTAAAAACAGCCAGCTATAACTTACATCTTTATGCACCTCTCTTTCGTAAGCGTTTAGGGATAACAGATATCGGATGCAAATATTTAACAAAACCGTCACCGAACTTACGACTTTCTCCCACAGAAATGATGCAAAACGTCAATAGCCAACAATTAAATGCAATGGACCATTTGCGGCTAGCTACCATCTGGGATAGATTAACGGATGCTTATAACACTACAAGAAATGCTATATGCCGTGAACTTATGACAGTTGAACAGACCGAAGCTAGAATGGCAGAAACACTTAAACTGCCAGGCTGTATCTCTTCTGCGCAAAACCATAGTACCAAGCTGAAAAAAGATGTCGCTTCGTATCTACAATTTTCCATAGAAGCCAATCGACAGGCAATTGAACATTTAAGGGCGCACGAGAAAGTATATGATGCTCACTATTATCTTGGGAATACCAAACTGTTAGATTTTAGGAGAAAACTATTTGAAGAAAGCGCGCGCCTCAGTTATGAACAATTACAATTATTGTCAAGAAAATCGCAGCGAATAACTCAATTGAGAGAAGCAAGAGTCGCTTATTTAGCATTAACAGAATTAGAACTGTTATTGCTCTCTAGCGAAGAAGATGGAAAAGATCCCACATCTAGAATATTGCAGTATAGCCAACTATATCTAATCCTTGCAAAATTAGATGAGCAGGATTTAGCTAAGCAAGTAACAGTCATATTATCTATCTTCGACAAAATGTGTGCGACTGAACCGACAGAAATAGAGAGCGCTTCTCTAACAGAAGTCAATAAAAAAGCGCTTAGTCGCGAATTATATAAAAATATGAGTACACTTCAGAATATGGCATCTAAATCTTCTTCAAGTTCATCACCTTCAGCGTCACAAGACACGGGTTCTTCACTATCCTCTTCTTTTGTGTTGATGCCTCCTCCTCATCGAACATCGGCATCATCATCTGAAGCAGAAGCCCCTTTTCAAGGCACTTGTATAGATCTGCCAGGAAGTTCGCGTTCTTAAAGCAAATTTATCGGTAAGTATTATCTTTCGCTATCATCTTCAACCGGTTACATCTTGTAACCATTTCACTTCCCTCTTTTTTAGCAACATCTGTAAGATATTGTTTACCATCGCTTGCTTCTAACTTCAGTCGGTTACATTCTGTAACCAACTGACTGCCTTCTTTCTTAAGTCTATTCTTCAATACTTTCCAATAATTTCTGGCTAATTGATAATCAGGCTGCATAGTCAACGCCCGAATAATATCAATCACTGAAAAAAACCATGTTTCAGTTTCTTCATCGTAGACACGTCGGATATGGTGTTCTTCAAAAATAGCCAAATCGTTATTCATAAGAGCCTCCCAACATTGAATGATCCAATTTCAAAACTTTATGGGGGATATTGCTATAATTCGAAGCAGTCGTCGATAACTGCTTATTTAAATGGAGCTGGCGATCCGAATCGAACGGACGACCGGCTGATTACAAAACGGTTTGTACTAATAACTGACAATACACTATAACAAATAACAATAATTAAATCAAAGAGTTAGCGTAATTAAATTATTTTGGCTGTCTGTGATTTATTGTAGTTTTTTGTGGCTGAGTGTCCCGTCAGTGCCCCATATTGCGTTTCCTCTATGGATTAGTTTACCATATTTTAAGTGATCAACCTTGATGAGGAGTAATATCAAATGAGAAGGCTTTTATTTGTTCTTTTATGCTTGGTAAGTTTGAGTAGTTTTGCTTTTGATCATACCTACGATGTTTCTGGAGAAGATGAAAATGGTAATTCTGTTGAAGGAACCATTTATTCAAATAACGGAGATCAAAATGTCAGTGGTGAAATTACCGACGAAGATGGTAACACACATGATTTTGATGGGCAGTGGGATGGAAAAGGCCAAATTAGTGGTGAGACTGATGATGGGACAGAAGTAGATTTAGAAACAGATCAAAGCTATTAATTATAAAACTAGTTTTGATTTTGTATTGGTAAACATTGATTATTTGCTTGAGAGAACCCTCGTTGACATTCCCAGCTATGACCCAAGTAATCGAGCTGAGCATTTTCAGGGATCTGTACAAGTAAGCATTGATCATTAGCTTGAAAGAAGCCTCGCTGACATTCCCAGCTATGGCCCAAGTAATCGAGCTGAGCATTTTCAGGAATTTGTACAGATAAGCACTGATTATTTTCTTGGAAAAATCCTCGTTGACATTCCCAACTATGACCTAAGTAATCAAGCTGAGCATTTTTAGGGATCTGTACAGCCGCGCATTGGTTATTTACTTGAAAAAAGCCTCGTTGACACTCCCATGTATGACCTAAGTAATCAAGTTGCGCATTTTCGGGGATTTGTACAGATAAACATTGATTGTTTACTTGAGAAAATCCTTTTTGACATTCCCAGGTATGGCCTAAGTAATCAAGTTCGGCATTCTTTGGAATTTGCACAGACAAACATTGATCATTTGCTTGAAAGAAGCCTCGCTGACATTCCCACGTGTGACCTAAGTAATCAAGTTGGGCATTTTCAGGGATCTGCACCGGTAAGCATTGATTATTTGCTTGAAAAAAACCTCGCTGGCATTCCCAGCTATGCCCTAGATAATCAAGCTCAGCATTTTTAGGAATTTGTACAGGCAAACATTGATTGCTTACCTGAGAAAATCCCCGTTGGCATTCACTGGTCTGATCTGGATAATTAGAGTGTGTGCTATAACTATGATTTCCTACCGAATCTGGATTTTTGGTGCCTTCTTTCCCTGTGTAAGGATTAACATTACCTTTTGTCGACCAATTATTATAGACATTTCCATCTGGGTCACTTCTATGGTGAGGTTGTACATATGTGCCATCTTTTTTAAAGTAACCTCGAACATAGACATCTGCATACATCGATGTAGAAAATCCTATATTCAATAGAATCAATATTAATATAAAAGCATTTTTAAGTTTGCTCACATTTAAATCCATTTAAACATAAAAAAGTATTGCCAAACAATTGCGCTTGAAAAGCCTTTCACTGATATTATCATCTCGCTATAAATAACGCTATTTCGCATTGAAATGGTAAACACTTTAAATTTATCATTGCAATTGAAGACAAGATGTTTTACCTTTGTTTATACTTCTATTGCATGCCCTATATTTAAAGGAGTATCTCTGATGGAACAATCTAGCTCTGAAAATGCTTTTGATAGAAAAATTATAGCGTTACAAGGAAATCCTGCATTAATGGAAGAAGTTACATCTTTCTATAGAAAATATGGCCAATATACGACAGAAATATGTAGAACCATGTCTGATACTTTATTTAACTGGGCTTTTTATTTAAATGGTGGCGGCTTAATTGCATTAGCAGCTTTTCTTAGCACAAATAAAAAAATTAATTTCTGTGCGATAATACCTAGTATATTTCTTTTTTTATTATTTGCCGTGGGTATTATATTAATAATAATTGCGGCATATCATGAGCAAAAAAGATTTGATGAAAAAGGAGAAGCGCTTGATAACGCCTTTCAGGAGTTTTTAGATAATAAAATAACAGCACAATCCTTTATTGCCTCTGTTCCTTATCGTACAAAATATGATTATTCTACTCCACTATTAGAAAAGACTAGTTTTATTTTGGGCTGTGCTGGCATTTTCTTAGGCATAGTGGCTATTATTATGATGAAAGCGTTGTAGAAAAAACTGTAACTTTAGCACCGCACTAGATCGCCCTCCATGCTTAAAAGCATTCATCTTACTAATAGCTTTACCATCTTCAGTTCTCGCTCCCGTTGATTTCTCCCACGGCTTCCATTTCCGGATGAGTAAAGATTGTCTCAATCGTTCCGCTTCGGTCCATTGGCGCATGATCTACCTCTCTTAATAGTTCGTTTGTAGGATTTTTTTCAGAATTTTCAGTTTCAAGGCCATTATTGATTTGCTGATTGATGGCCGTGTTTTGCTGTTTAATAAAAGTAGTGCGGCGGGGATGTTTGACATCAACTAACGCCGATAAAGTTTGTCGACACTGCTTTTGTGCCTTTAAAGCCATATCCATACAAACTTGTTTCATAGGAAGATGCGAAGCATTAACAGCAATTCTTGCCATATCCTGAAATAAGCTTTCTAACGTATAAGCTTGTGCCATTAACATAGTTTCAATACGACGTGTATCACCTGTTAGCATAATATCAGTCTTACGCTCATAAGTGTTCATGAGTTCAATCAGATCTGTACTAGGGTTAATTTGTTGCATGGTTATACAAGCATTAGTTAAGCTGCTACTAAATGCGTGCGATAATATTTGTGCTTTTGTTCTTTTATCTGTGCTAGCTTCATTCTGTTTTACATCACTACACTCTTTTTCATTCATGGAAGTCTCACGCTGATTTATAATTAATACGGATTGTACACCCAAATAACCATAATTTGTAAAGAGAAACTAGCTTGAGTCTCCCCAAGCCAGTTTCAAAATATGATGACCACAAGCTTAGATTGTAGTTGCAACCTAATACATATCACTCATCGACATAAATGCATCATCCCGTACGAAAGAATATTAGAATAACTCTTTTCTTCATGATAGCGTTTACGTACATCTGTACTTAAGTTAGGAATAAGTACGGCTTTTCGCGCTTTGTATTTATCGCAATTGAAATGAATTATTTTAGAAGTCCCTAACTTGGCAAGAAGCAGCGTAGACCGCACAACAAAAAAGACTAGCCTATGGTTAAAACGGAAGTGTGCTTTTAACCATTCCTTTTTGCTCGACGAGTAAAGCGTAAGTTGCTTAGTCCACGTTGCTTTATGCCTAAGGCCATAAAATCATTTCATTGCGACCAAAGCCACTTTACTTATTTTCGTTCAATAAAATACTATATGGCTGTTGTAAAGGAAAGTATTAATATAATCATATGCCCATGCGGTTTTCAAAAAAAGTATAATACAAATTAAACATATACAATATATTTTAACTATAACTCAAGATACCCATATTTGATGACATTTAATTATGACTATTAATAAAAATCCCATAATAAATAATAACCAAGACAACCATATTGCATCAAGAAACCAATTGCCTATTTTTTTTACCCAGCTATATCGCAGCCACTTCGGCGGTAGAATTCCGTCTTTCATAGAAAATGTCATCGCTTTTTGAAGTAACAGGAATAATCCTGATAGCGATAATAGAAGAAGAGAGATTGATACTCCGGGACCCCCACTTTTAATGTTTAACCCCGCATAAGATACAACAGCAAATATCAATCCAATTACAAAAAGATAAAATCTAAAAGATATATTATGGCGCCTAATATAATCTTGATATTCTTGATCCATTGGCTCGCGATGTGGCATTGTCAATTCTCTATCTCCTTTCTAAATTTATAAGTCAAACTTCCACTCTTCTGCTTTTGGTGGACTATTAATCGGTTGATCGTGTTCGGGATTAAATGTTTTGAGGTTAGTTTGAACCCTTGTTTTAAATTTTGCAAAAATAGTATCTTTTTGGCTTTCAGATAAAATCACTTGCATTGATTCACGAGATATAATAATCAGGATTGATACTGACCTCTTATTTTCTCGATTAATATCGTTATTTAATAGCCAAGAAATTTTTGCCACATAAGCATCTCTGACAGAATCAAGCTTGGGATTAGGCTTGATTTCAATATCAGGGTAATTAGAAAAGTAATCTCTTACAGACTCTATTAAATCATTCCCGAGCTGAAGCATTTTTGCATCTAAAGTTTCATCCATAATTTCCTCCTTGTACTAGCTATATATTAGACTCAGATTAAGGCTGGATCCACTTTTCACTATAACCATGCTTTTGCCATGTTTGGCGAGCTCTATCGAGAGATTTGGCAGGATCAGACATTTCTTGTATACGTTCATAACCTACTTTGGCTAACCACAGCTTAATCGGCTCCGCTTTAGGGCTGGGTATAGATTGCACCAATCGGAGTAAAGTTTCTGCATTAGCAACATCCGTAAGATATTTTTTGCCATCACTAGCCTCTAACTTCAGTTGGTTACATTCTGTAACCGACTCATTTCCTTCTTTTTTTAATCGTTCTGCTGTCAGGAATTTGGTTTGTTCACACCCAGGTTTTCCCGAATATATTTTTCAGGTGTTTCGATAATTTTCGTGATCAAAGTTGCCAGACTTTTTTGAGAAATCACTGAACCTTTTTCACGCTCACCTTTCTTTGTTGTTTCATAATCCACTTCATCAGCATTGGTAAACCATGTTGGGCTTAAAATA
>CBFGYT010000079.1:0-6515 GCA_965653065.1 uncultured bacterium
ATCGCCGTCGTCATTGCACCATTCACATTGGTCGCCGTTCGTCCCATGTCGACAATACTATCGACACCTTGCACTAAACCCACAACCGCATAAGGCAATCCCATGGCAGTCAGCGTTACGGTGGCGGCGATAAAAGCAGTGCCGGGCACGCCAGAGATACCTAACGAAGCAATAGCATTGATAAACATCACCATAAAGAAAATAGAAACCGTCATCGGTTGATGCGTGACTGCTAATGCCATCACAACTAATAAAGCTGGGAATACACCGGCACAGGCATTCATGCCTAACGTCGCACCCATGCTAGGCACAAAACTTGCAGACAATTGCGAAGTGTGAAATCGATCGCGCAACGTTTCTTCCGATAAAGGTAAACAACCAAAACTAGAACGTGTGGTAAATGCGACGAGTAAAGCCGGATAGGCTTTTTTCAAATACGTCCACGGAGAAATTCTAGCAAATACAGCGACTAAAATTAAATGCATCGCGAAAACAATAGCCATGGCAATATAAATGGCAATAAAATAATGTGCGATGCCAAGTAAGGTGTGTATTCCTTGTGTGGCGCTGATCTTTGCTAATAATGCCAATACGCCATACGGCGTGGTCTTAATCACTAAGCGTGCCAATTGTTTTACCATGTGAAACGTTGAAGTGATGAATTCTTTAAAACTCTCGGCGTGTGTTTTATCCATTTTATAGATTTGCAAAGCACTGATCCCTAATAGGCAAGCAAAAATAGCGATAGCAACGGTATTTTCATTACTCATTGCGGCAATCGGATTACTGGGGATCATCGCTAATAGCGTATCGACTAATCCTGTGTATTGATGCGTGGGTAAAGGACCATCTACAGGTAAAGAAAGATTTTGCCCTATGTGCATCCATAAACCCACCGCCATGCCGATAGCAGACGCAATAGCCGTTAACAATAATAATAATCCCACCGAGCGCGAAATCAATTTACCAATGACTTCACCCGGATGATCGCCTAAATGCACAAAGGCATGAATGATGGATGTTAATATCAAGGGAAGGACTAGCATTTTTAATAAAGCAAGATAGCCTTCGCTGACTAAAGTCAATGATTGCATAATAAAGTGTTGGCTGAAATCAGGCAGATAAGGCGTACTGTACTTAAAAAGCATACCGCCGGCCACGCCTAACAGTAAGCTGATAAAAATGCGTAGGTTACTGTTTAATTGGTATTTTCTATCTAAAATAAATAGAAATATCAATAATAGGGGAAAGATGGCGATGGAGGCATTGTATAATAGTGTTGTCATGGGGCTTGTCTCTATAAAATTATGGGCTATTAAAAGGGTCAAACACTTCTATGGGATAGTGTGTAAAATCTTTAGTATTTCGTGTAACCAGTTTCATATTATATGTAAAACAGAGAGCTGCAATCAAGCTATCAATGGCAGCGACAGGATAGCGAATTTGACCTACCATAAATCCCCATTTATCAGCAGCAATAGTATCAAAGGCTAGAATACGGTTATGAAAGAAAGTAAGTAAATCATTTTCCAGCCAAGTTGTCAGTTGTTGTTTCTTTTTATTGCTGTTGTCTAGTTGCTCTATGCCTTTTCTAATTTCAGCAATTGAGAAAACAGATATAAAAAGATGCTCTGGGGGCGTGATTTGCAGAAAATGCTTAACCATTTCATTAGGCTTTTTGCGTATAGATTCAGAAATAACATTAGTATCTAAAAGATAATTCATAGGTCAATGTCGCGAATGAGATCTTGATTTCGCTTTAAAGAAAGCGAAATTCCTTTTAATGGGGATTTTTGCATAAATTGCCAAAAATTATCTTTAGGGTGAGTTAATTGATTGAAGTCTTGTATGGATAGAACGGCCACGGTGGGTTCTCCGTGGACACTAATAAATTGCGGACCTGTTTCAGCCGCTTTTTTTACTAATTGACTCAATTTTGCTTTAGCTTCTTGCAATTGCCATATAGTATCTAGTTGATTTTTCATTATTTTCCTCTTTAAAAGGCCTAGTCTGACTAGATTGATTATAGTGGATCCTAGAAAAAATAGCAAGGCAGTTGTTTACAATGATAAATTCAAAATTGACGTAGCTATTAACTAGATATACAATCTACCCTCGATATTCAAAAGAAGGTATTGCCATGAAAGTACTTAAAAGTAGCTTAATTACGCTCATGATTGTTTTTTTCATAGGGATAATCGCCGGTGTTATGCACGGGAGAAATTCAGAGAGAGGATTGAAACAAGAGACTCCAGCAAACAAAAATGTCGTGAGTGATGCAGCAACACAAAATTATATAAAAAATTACATTAAACAACATCCGCTTAAAAGTGATATTACTTTGCATCAATATCAGTTGGGAGTGATGTTGATGCAAGGCAATACGCAAGATTATAATAAAGCAAGAGATTATTTTGAACAAGCTGCAAAAGAGAATTTTGCGCCAGCACAAGTCGATCTAGGGCTTTTGTATGAAATTGGCAAAGGCATACCCCAAGATTATACTAAAGCAAGACAGTACTATGAACAAGCCGCGCAACAAAATTTTGCGCTGGCACAATTCCTGTTAGGGGGTATGTATAAACAGGGGTTTGGCGTTGCCCGTAGTGATAGTCAAGCAATATTTTATCTTGAGCAGGCGGCTAAACAAAACTTTGCTTTAGCACAAGCGGAATTAGGTGCCTTCTATCAGTCTGGCAAAGGAGTGCCACAGGACTATAGTAAAGCGAAAAGCTACTACGAAGCCGCTGCTAAGCAAAACAATGTACAAGCGCAATTCTTGCTAGGGCATCTGTATGATAGGGGCTATGGTGTTCCAATCGATAAAGCCAAAGCGAGACAATATTATGAGGAAGCTGCGAAGCAAAATTTTCCAATGGCACAATATTATTTAGGGAATATGTATGCTTTTGGTCAAGGAGACGCGCAAGATTATGTCAAGGCAAGACAATACTATGAGCAAGCAGCACTAAACGGGGTGATCGATGCTGAATGTAATTTAGGGGTCTTGTACGAGAAAGGTCTTGGAGGTCCTCAGGACTATCAGAAAGCTAAATATTATTATGAAAAAGCAGCGGCTAACGGTGATCTCCTTGCACAATATAATTTAGGATTAATTTATTATAAAGGACGAGGCGAAGCTAAGGATTATCAAAAAGCCAGAAAGAACTTTGAACCACTGGCTAATGCGGGAGATGCGAAAGCACAAGATCGACTGGGGATGATTTATCAATATGGGCAAGGCGTACCTCAAGATTATCAAAAAGCAAGACAGTATTATGAATTATCTGCTGCGCAAGGCTATTATAAAGCGCAATACAATTTAGGTGTTATGTATAGAGATGGCTTAGGAGTGCCTAAAGACAGTCAAAAAGCCAATGCGTATTTTGCTGAAGCGAAGAAGAAAACGCCTGCGCGCAGTATTGAATAAATGGGGGTATATACCAGAAACACTTCAAGATGCGAAATAGTATTATCATATCCACGTGCCGTCATCCCCGCGCACGCGGGGAACCAGTGAAAGTAGCACAAATCGTGGGTTATTCTCTGGATCCCCGCGTGCGCGGGGATGACAATGTACAACAGCACTCACCTAAATCTCGCATCTTCAAGTGCGTTTGGTATAGACGCATTTTGCAGTGTTATATTTAAAAATGAGTTGTTACGAATCCATCGTTTCCGGCAGCATTGCCCCTTGCAATATCCCTGGAATAAACGGATTAACCGGTGTCGTTAAACTAGATAAAGTATATTGTACGCTGTCATGCCCTTGTAGCGGCAGATTGAAAACGATTTCACTGGGTGTGGTGGTCGTTTGTAATTTAGCATCATTTAATAATTTAACCCATGCCCACAAGCCTTTACTATCAAAGCGATGCGTTTCACCACTGACATCATGCACGGTAACGCTTAATTGAGCTTGTTGTGCGTTGGTTGCTGGCCATGCAATGGAAATAGGGGGCGCTTTTTTATTATCAAACGTAGTGGTTTGTCCATTCACCGCCACAGTGATGTCTTTAATCGTATCAGGTAATACAGGTGTTAGCGCTAATTGTACATTGGCAATATGATTATCGCCATTAAAGAAGAGTTGCGTAATCATATCGGTTTGCCGCAACGCTTGCAATGTATCCGCGGATAAAGCCAATCCCATATTATCGCGAGTCTTTACTTTCCATTGCGTAGGATTTTCTTTGTCGATGAAAGGATTTAAATATTGTTTCATGAAGCTGGAGAAAGTACCTTGCGGTGCGAAAAACCGTTCAAATTCATTTAGTGCAATCGTTTCTTTAGCGTTGGGATCGACTGGAAAATGATGTGCAATGGCTTGATTATAAGACGGTAGCACTTGTTGCTGCCAAGCGGTATTAATATAAGTTTGACTCTGTGCAAGCAACCCTTGCCAAGTATCCGCTAAGATCTGTTGTGACCAAGCTTGCCAAGGAGCAGGCAATACAGCGGATTTATCTTGTAAGTCGGATAAAATGTCAGGCGCCTCTACATGCGTCATACGATACTCGGCCAATGAAAATGCTTTTTCAGTAGGGTTAGGCGCTGCATTGACATTTTGCACTAAGTGACTTAAACGATTTAAATCTTGATACCAATCATTATCTAGAGTTTGTGCGGGAACAATCGCTGCCTCTTCAAATGCTAAGCTAATCGGCGTCGGCATGTTTTGATAAAGAACATGGGTATTCATTTGTATGGTGTTGAGTAATTTTGATAACGTTGAATGCGGATTTAACATTTGTGCTAAAGTGGTTTGAATTTTATTGAAATCTGTACTGTTTTGTAAATGAATGGATTGGGTTACCGTTTGCCACGTAGCAATATATTGTGTCATATATTCATCGCGTGCTTTTTGTAATATAGCATCTTCATTGGCCGCATCTAATGAAAAATTCGTAACAATAGAGTTCCCTTGCTGCAATTGAGTGAGATAATAGGGTAATTGTTGTTGATAGATGTCAACAAAGTTTTTCTGCGTAAACTGTGGCGGAATATTATAATTGCTAGCATTGCTTTTAAACTGAAACAAGGTTTCATCAGTCGGAAGCTTCATTATCAAAGAAGCATGATCTAGCGCGTAATCCGTGTTTAGCATTGCAGTGACTAATCTTTCTGCCGGTTGTTGGTTTAAAAAATCATTCGCTTTAGCAACTAATGTTGAATTCAATGTAATCGTAGGCAGTGCATTGATTCGCTTTAATTCAGTATCTATCATCGCCATTTCTTCATTGCTTGCTTGCAGATTTGTCTGCCAATATTGCAGCAACCACTTTTTCGCATAGTCTTTAGAGTAATCATTAGGGTGATTGATGGCTTGAGCTGTTTTTAAAGCGCCATATACTACACTGGTAGAAGGCGTGGGCTTAGCTAATTCTTGCGTTAAAATCTGTGATAATTGCCAAGATAAAATCTTTTGTAACCCATTTTGTAATGTTTGTTGTTGCGGTAAAGACAGATCTTGACCGTGACTGACCCATTGCAAAAATTTAGGCAAATGCGCTTTTTCAATAGCATGTTGCATGTTAAATAGACTGCTTAAGGCAGAAAAAGATTGTTGTGGTGAAGAATCTTTTGTTGGCATGTCTGCAGTTAAAAATTGATATCGCGTAATTGCTTTTTGTGCAACGGCAACATGAGTGATATTTTGTGAAATATAATAGCCCCAATAGAGTAATGTTCCGACAATGGCGATGCTCATGGCCGCGACTGCTGTTCTACGTCGCCATAGTTTATGGCTGAATTGAGAGAGCTGCTTTTGAAAAACAAATATCTTTTGATCATTTAAAATAATTTTCTTAAATAGGTTTTTCAAGAAAAAAGGTTCGCGTGCTTGTCGCTGTGGTGCTAATATCGGTCTTGTGTAATGCGTTAATGAGAATCCTTGCGATAATGGCTTTAATAGTCGATCGACGACATATTCTTCAGGAATAGCGCTGGTAAAATAAATGCCGCGTAATACAAAAGTAGACAGGGCTGTAAAATTATCTAATTGTTTATGTAAAAAATAACTTAATGTTTTCTTCAAGCTTTCAATTTGTAGTGGAAAATCTTTAATGGCAGAGCGTCGATGCCAGTCTCGTTCGCTGTGAAGACGCGCCATTAAGCGTTCATTTAAATTTTGAATTAAGCCATTAAATTTTAGTGTAAAAGTATCTAATAACGTTTGTGCCGAGTTTAATTCTTCTTCATTAAAACTAAAGCCCCAAGGTTGTTCGCGTTCCTCGGGAGACAAATCATCAAAATACTCGCCAAATCCAGCCAGACAATCTGCTTTGGTTAACAAAAGATAAATAGGCGCCAAATGAGTTTGCCTGCTTTTTAATTCTTCCAAGCGTGCTGAGATATTTTGAAAATGCCAAGATTGTTCTTCTTTGCTTTGTAACGCCAAGCGTTCTAAGCTTAATGTTAACAAAATACCTTGAATAGGTTCTTTTTTTTCTTTAAATAATAAATCTAAGAAACTTTCCCATAACTGTGCACTGCCTTGATTGACGGCATCGTGT
>CBFGYT010000080.1:0-6444 GCA_965653065.1 uncultured bacterium
AGTTACCGGCTAGTGCGGTTAATTTTTCGCGTGAGCGTTTTTCGATTTTCGCCGTAGCATCATTAATAGCAGCTGCCACCATCGCTTCTAGCAATTTCACATTTTCTGGGGTCATACCTTGTGTGGCATTAGCGCCTAATATGGCTTTTTTACAGTAATGTAAGCCATTTAAGTGCACTTGCACCATATCGCCACCGGCTGCGCCAACAATAATCATGGCAGACAATTCGTCTTGTGCCTTTTTCATATTGGCTTGTAATTCTTTGGCTTGTTCCATTAATTTGGATAAATTATTGCTCATTCTTAACCTCGTTACTCGTTTGTTCTGTTTCTAAATGCTGAATTGAATCGCGGACTATTGTACCATGAAATTGTTCCAAAATCTGCCTAAAATGTGCATTTTCTGTCAAATTCTTTTCAGCGGCTAATTGTGCTGCTTGCTGTTGTTGCTGTGCTAATTTTGCCGGAGTGGTCGTATTAGCGGAAGTTATTTGCATAGACACGCGTATAGGTTTAGCAAAATGGTGACTCAAGGCATCGGCTAATATAGTCTCTTGCTCTTTACTGTAGAGTGCTGCTTGCGAAGGATCTAATGCAAATTGCCAATGATCTTCTTCTTGAGTCAATAAAACGGAATGACTGGCCAACAAAGCACAGAGTCCAGTTAAATTTAATTGACAATAAATCTGTGGCCAATCGAGTGTTTGCGTTTTGGCGGAGACGTTTGCCGCCGCGCTTAAAGGCAAATCGCTGTGAGTGTGAATGTGTGGTGTTGTGGCTGTAGATAGGGGATCTTGAACAGAGATATTTGTTGTCTCATTCATAGTCGAACTAACGGGAGTTCGCAGTGAAGAACTCTGTTTTATCGGTGCATTCACAGCGGGTATGGCTGCATCATGACGAATAGGCGTCGTTAAGATTTTTTTTTTACTGCTGTTTTCACCAGTATCTTCTTGCCAAGGTTGAAATGCTAACATACGAATGAAAATCATTTCAAAACCCATTTGCAGATCGGGCGCTAATGGCAAATCGCGTCTGCCAAGTAAAGCAATTTGATAATACAATTGTAAGCGTTCTGCAGAGAGTTTATCTGTATTTTTCTGCAAAATATGCTGTAGTGATTGTTGATGTAACAATTCAATAAAAGCGCTCAAGGCTTCATTAAAGTCGACGCCATTTTCTGCCATGCTACGAATTAAAGTAAATACCGTTTCTGCTTCATGGGTGATAACAGCAGTGAATAATTGTTGAATACTGTCTCGATCAGCGACACCTAATAGTTCACTGATTTTTGCAGTCGTAATATTATTATGACAATAAGCCATCGCTTGCTCTAAAATACTCAAACCATCGCGTACACTACCGTGCGCAGCTTTGGCAATTAAATCGATGGCAGAAGATTCAAAAGCGATCTGTTCTTGTTGCAAAACATGCTGGAAATGCGCGCTTAATGCATCAATTGATAAAGGCTTTAAAGTGAAATGCAAGCATCGCGATAAAATCGTATTGGGTAATTTTTCTGGTTCTGTGGTTGCTAATAAAAAGATAACATGTTGAGGCGGTTCTTCTAAAGTTTTTAATAACGCATTAAAGCTATGCCCGGATAACATATGCACTTCGTCGATTAAGATAATTTTATAGCGTCCTTGAATAGGCGGGTAGTGTACGCTGTCTAATAAGTCGCGGGTATCTTCCACTTTAGTACGAGACGCGGCATCTATTTCTAATAGATCAAGATAAGTGCCCGTCGCAATTCCTATACAAGCATCGCATTGTCCACAGGGCGTTGCGGTAATGCCTTGTACACACGATAAACATTTTGCCAATAATCGCGCTGAAGATGTTTTGCCAATGCCACGTGTGCCACTGAATAAATAAGCATGATGCAAGCGACCTGTTTCTAAGGCATGTGTCAATGCTTGAACAATGGCCGTTTGTCCAATGACTTCAGTGAAAGATTGTGGGCGCCATTTGCGTGCTAAAACTTGAGTCGACATAATGTATAGTACTAAGCCCGTTAAAATTAGGAGGCAGTCCATCCACCAGCAGTTTGCGCATAATTTAACCACTACCGTTGCTTCCTTCCGGATCTGGCGGGGTTTGCAGCAAATCATCGCAAATGGATAGATGAACCACCATAAAAGAACGCCTATTGCAGCATATTCTTTGCCAAAAAACAAGGCCTGTGGCAAAATGCGCTATACTATATCTGTTTTATAGTGGAAATGTGAATATTTAATGTATGGATCTAAGTCCCGTCATTGCGAGCTTGCGAAGCAATCCAGGAGATAAGTCATAAAATAGTTGACTATTCCCTGGATTGCTTCGCAAGCTCGCAATGACGATGTCTGACTATCATACTATAATTTCGCATCTCGAATATTTAGTAGATGATGACAAAATAAAGAGGATACAAATGATATTAAGATGGGTATTGGTTTTCTTATTAATTGCCATTTTGAGTGCGGTGTGGGGATTTACTGGCATTATCCCCGTGGGTATTAATACGGCCAGAGCTGTTTTTGGGGTTTCTATTGTTATTTTTGTGGTGTTACTGTTTATCCATGTGTCTAATGAGAAAGAAGAATGAGTGTAACGCGATAGGTTAATTTATAACCTTGTCATCATGTAATTTAATGAGATCGAGAGGGTTTGAAACTTAGCTGTTGCACTTGTCTATGTTGTTCTTGGCTTTCCATTCCTAGAATAGAATATATAAATCTTTTGATAGAGTTAGCGCGTTCTCGATAAACAGTCAGTACGGCGTCATTAATGCTCGGATATTGTTCTGATGATTGTACTATATTTTCTAATCGCTGTTCATACTTAATTAAATCACTTAGTACAATTCGCTTAGCCAAATTTATTTTTATTTCTCGATACTGATCTTCATCAGGCAATTCTACAACTTCTGCAAGAAAATGCTTAAGGTGTTCTGGAATATGAAATGTAAAGTTTTCAGGGGTATAATTTTCATCAATAGAATCACGGCGCCGTAAATATTCTATAATGAAAGGTGCAGAATCATAAGTTGACATTAAAGTGCTCGCAGATAAATCTGTATTTTCAACAGGGGGAAAATATCGTTGAAATCTAGTCCTCATGACTTATTACCTCATCCAATCTAATGAAGTTGCAATGGACTATAAGAGCGGCGCTCCTGTGATTTCTCTTGCATAGATTCTCTTATAGACTTGGCTTCTTTTAAATAAGAATCCAGTGTGGATTCATCTATACCTGGATATGGTTTTTCTATAGCTGAACTTTTATTTGTTTTTATAATACCTTTTAATGTATTTTCATATTGATCTAGCTTCTTTGCTACAAATGTCATAGCTAATTCTACTTTCTTTGCTCGATGCGCATCGCTGTCCGGTAACTCTACAACAGCAGCAAGAAAACGCTTTAGCTGTTCTGGAATATGAAGGGTAAAATTCTCAGCGGTACGTTTTCCACAAATAGAATCACTGCGGCGCAAATATTCTATACAAGGTAAATCTAAACCAGGTTTAAGCGCAGTAATGCGATTTACTTGCAGCAATGCGGCCATGGCTACGAAATCATGAAAAGGATAATTTGCTGATTCTGGCAAGGATGCAACCGTAGGCGCATAGCATTTAGTCCATCCTAAAGAAGTCGTTAGCATAATATTAATATTTTCATCTAAAGGAGAGATCCATTTTTCTGATGAGTTAAAAATAGAGTGTAATATTTCATGATGTTGTTTTTGATCTGCAACCAATCCTGCTGCATTTTTTCTTTGCGCTTCATCTTGATAATCAATTGAAAAGGGGATGAGACAAATATCCGCGTTGGTTTTTTGCATTTGCTCTATAATTGAGCTAAGAATATTATCCTCTAGATAACGATCATCAGCATCTAGCCAACAAATGTAAGCCGTTTTATCTTTTTCTCGAGAATTTTTCCAAAGCTCTTTTCGTCTGGCTGCATTGCCTACATTTTCTTTTTCATAAGTAACTTTTATCTTATCTTTATATTTTGGGTACTTTTGCAAAAAAGTGTCAATTACTTCCTTAGTTTTATTTTCATTTTTAGTTTTATTCATTGAGCCGTCGTCTATGATAAACAAGGTCCAATTTGGATAATCTTGCCTGATAATGGAATCTAAAGCTTTTTCAATAAAGCGTTCCGCTTCGTAAGCCGGCATTAAAATATGTACAGGAGGTAAATTATTTGCAGGAGGTAAATTATTTGCAGAAAAAAAACGGTCAGGTGATGTTGCAGCCATAATTTTACCTCTAAAAAATATTATATAATCAATGTTATAAATAACATCATTGTAAAATAAGCATGATAAGTGCAGTATTTCAGGAGAAGCGTGCTGATTGTATGCTGAGTAGAAGAGAGCTGTCAAGCATCTATCGTAAAGAATAAAATAAAGGTTTCTAGTATGTGTCATGCAAAAAAAGTACTGGGAAAATAAATAATAAGGTTTTGTCAAAAATAATCGAATGAGCTACTTCTAGGTATCCAGGGTCGCTTGGCAATGTTTCAAACCGTAAGTGGCATGGATGTAACAATCGAGCCTACAAGGACATATTCACGGCGTGTTTGACGCATGACAAGCGACCTTGGATACAGATTTAGGCTAAAAGTATCAATTTAACAATGATGACATTTAACTCTTGATATAAATCGTGCATTTCAAAATGTATATAGAGAGAATTACTCAATTAATGCTTGCAATAAATCTTGTTGTAATAAAGTCATTTCTGCTTCTGTCAACGCAACATCTTTAGTATTGCGAATAATAAATATATCTTCCACGCGATGTCCTAAAGTCGCAATTTTTGCTTGTTGTAAATTAATACGATGTTTTGAAAATACCAAGCCGATTCTGGCCAGCAGCCCCGGTCTATCATAAGTAATGAGTTCTAGTAAAGTACTATTGTTCGCCGATTGCTCTTGCCACTTGATTTCAGTTGGTATGCTAATGGTTGCATGACGCTTATGAAAACGTTGCGTTAAAGATGGCAAGGCATTGGTTTGTTGCAATTCTTGCAGTTCCTCTTCTAACCGTTGGATCAAATATTCTTTATGAGACAGATAATTGGTATTGCGCAATAGATAAAAGCTATCTAATACATGTCCTTGTGTGGTGGTTAATATGTCTGCCGAAACCACACTTAGATTCTCTTTTTCTAGAATGTTAGTAAATAGTGAAAATAATAATGGCCTGTCTTGGCAATAAATGAAAAGTTCATAATGGCCTTGACGTTTATGATCACTAAAATAAAATACTGCGTCTTTGTCTTTTTGTAAAATAGCAGCGGTATGTTTTGCAATACTCGGTACAGTATGATGCAAGAAATAAATTTCCGGCCAATCTTGCCATAGTGCAGTGATTGTCGTTGCGTCAAATGAGTGTGGATGATTTTTCTTAAACAAATCTAAAACTTTTTCTTTCTTGCGAGTCACTTGTTTGTTAATCGGCGATAGCATATAGTCGTGCTCTAGTGCTTTTTCCGTTTGCAAATAGAGTTTTCGTAATAAACTGTCTTTCCAGCTGTTCCATAAGCTAGGATTTGTGGCAGAGATATCAGCAATAGTTAATAGATAAATTAACTTTAAACGATTTAAGTTAACAACTTGCTTGGCAAATTGGATGATCACATCGGGATCGTGAATATCTTGCTTTTGCGCCACATTAGACATTAATAGATGATATTCGACTAACCAAACCAAATTGTCACGCTGCTCTAGTGTTAATAGATCCTTTAATCTCTCGCACGCCTGTATCGCAAGTTTTTTGCCAACCAAGCTGTGATCTTCAGTGCGGCCCTTGCCACTGTCATGTAATAACGCGGCAAGATATAAGACTTGGGGCGAGTCAATAGTCACAATGATTTCATGGCAGATAGGATAAGCTTCTTTAGCTTCTAAAGAATAAAAACGATCTATCATTGCCGTAAGTAATAACGTATGCTCATCAACGGTATAACTGTGAAATAGACTTTGTTGAATGAGGCCTATAGAAAATTCCAATTCTGGAAAATAGCGGCAGAGCAGCCCCCAGACATGCAGATGCTTTAACAAAGAATAAACTTGTGAAGTACGATTCAACAAGCTCAAAAACAATGTTTGTGCTTCTAAAGAGAGAAAATCCAACTTCGAATCTTGCCTCAGATAGTAAGAGCGAAGTTGCTCTGCAGAGACATCATTGAGCGCTGTGGGATCAGTGGTCTGTAGTAATGCAGACAATGGGGCCGTGGCTGAATGAATTTGTGAGACTACAATGTTAGGGAGTGCTTTGCTTTCTTTTAGCCATTGCACAAGCTCTTTATGAAGAATTTGTAAGTAATACGTTAAGGTTAAAACACAGCGATAGTATTGACGCATAAAATCACGCTGTGTTAGTAAATAATCTGCTTCTTGTTTTTCACAAAAAGTCATCAGCAGAGTTTGCATTTCGATAGACAGCTT
>CBFGYT010000081.1:0-6430 GCA_965653065.1 uncultured bacterium
TTTACCGGAACGAGATACGCCGATTAAAATCACATCCGCATGAGGATAAAATTGGCTGCCTAAACCATCGTCAGTACTTAATGTATAATTCAATGCGTCAATGCGTGCGTTATAACTTAAGTTGTCTTCTAAACCATGGGCGCGACCAATACGCGCACTCGATTGAACTTGCCAATGCTTTTCTAATTGACGGATAAAAGTATGGAAAAAATCTAATACAATCGCTTGGCTTTGATTGATCTCCTGGCGAATCGCATCATCCGCAATCGTCGTGAATAACACGGGCTTTTCACCGCTGGCCTCATATAATGCATTGACTTCTCTTACTACATCGCGCGCTTTTTCTAACGAATCTGTAAACGGCCTAAATTGTTTGTTTAATTGTATTCCCGCAAATTGAGTTAATAAGCTATGCGCGACATTAGCGGCTGTGATCCCCGTGCCGTCAGAAATAAAGAAAATGGTTTTGGTGTTTGACATTTGTTGTTACCTAATTGCATATTTTGAATGGGATGTGACATATACTTATGCTACTTTCAAATGTACGGTTAACACGAAACATGAAAGTCGTCATTGCGAGGAGCGCAGCTTTGTTACAATCCAGGAATAGCCCGCAGATCTGCGGATTATTCACTGGATTGCCACGCTGTGCTCGCAATGACGATGTTTATGTTCCGTGGCTAAACTTCGCATCTTGAAGTGTAAAGAGTATATCACCCCTAAAAGCATCATCAGTATGTGATATACTGCCGCAAAAAGCAAGGAGATACTCATATGCAAACACTCGCCTCTCTTAATTTTGTTGAACTCGCCGCTTTGAATAAAGGATTTATTATCGAATTGCCTTACAAAACGCCGCATAATTTTGTGCATAAGCCAGTATACGATGATAATGCCAAAGCATATTTACGTACTAAAGTAGCCCATGCACTTTGCGCTGCACAACAGGTATTTCAACAACAACAGTTAACACTGAAAATTTGGGATGCCTATAGACCCTTTCATATTCAAGAAGTGTTATGGGATTATTGCGCCGATGAGCGATATGTTGCTAAACCCGTGCGCGACAATGATCAAATGGTGGCAGGCTCTATGCATAATCGAGGGGCAGCGGTAGATGTGACTTTAGTGGACATTAAAACAGGTGAAGAATTAGTGATGCCAACGCTATTTGATGATTTTTCATCCGCAGCGCACCGTAATAATCAAGACTGTAGTACTATCGCTAAACAGAATAGACAGTTGCTACAAGACGTGATGCATGCCAATGGTTTTGTGGGATTACCGACAGAATGGTGGCATTTTAGCTGGCATGCCGAAGACGAATTTGCTTTATGTGATTTACCGATGGATTAGTGTTAAATAATCACATTTTGTTATTATATTAAACAAACGCTAGGGTTACACTTATGCTATAAATAGTGCTAGAATAATTGTTTGTGCAACAAGGAAACGAAGTTGCACGAGTAAATAGTCTGTATTTTAGACAAAACTAATTGATTGGAGTAAGGCATGGCTTGGAATCAACCTGGCAATAATAAAAACAATGATCCTTGGGGTAAGAAACCAACGAATGGAAAAGAAAGCGCAGATATCGATAAACTTTTGAAGGATATCCAAAACAAAATAGCTTCTTTGTTTGGCAAATCCGAGCCGTCTGATGGTGATGGCGGCCCTTCTGGAAAAGAAAATCTTCTGTGGCGATGGGTCATAGGATTAGTAGTCGCTTTATGGTTTATTTCCGGATTTTATATTGTTAAACCCGCAGAAAAAGCGGTGGTGTTGCGCTTAGGTAAATATGTTAAAACCGTAGAAGAAGGTCCGCATTGGGCACCCAGCTTATTAGATCGAGTGTATAAAGTTGATGAGCAACAAGTGTCTTCTTATTCGTATAATGCCGATATGCTGACTAAAGATGAAAATATTGTTAACGTCGATGTGGCGATACAATATCGTATTAGTGATGCTAAAGATTACTTTTTTAATGTTGTTGATCCAATCGCGACCTTACAAGAATCAACCGCCAGTGCCTTACGTCAAGTGATCGGTAACACGACCTTAGATCAAGTCTTAACCAGTGGTCGTGAAGATGTGCGCACGAATGTACAAGCACAGTTAAGCGCTATTTTAAATAGCTATGGTGCCGGCATTCAAGTGGTGGATGTTGCATTGCAACCGGCAAAGCCACCGGAAGAAGTCAAAGAAGCCTTTGATAATGCGATTAAAGCAGAGCAAGAGCGAGAACAAATTGTCAATCAAGCACGCGGCTATCAAGAAAAAGTCATTCCCGAAGCACAAGGACAAGCACAGCGATTGTTAGCGAGTGCGCGTGCTTATCGCGAGCAAGTCGTATTGAATGCACAAGGGGAAACAGCACGATTCTTAGCGATGTTGCCAGAATATCATCGCTCTCCTAATGTGATGCGTGAGCGTCTTTATATTGCTACGGTGGAATCCGTATTAACTAAAACCAGCAAGTTATTTCTGGATATTAATAAAGGCAATCAATTGTTTTTGAATGTGCCTATCGACAAAATGCTGGGAGATATGGGCGATGTAGATAATCCAGATGACAGCAGTGCCGATATCAATAGCAACGATGATAAACAAAATGTAGCCACCTTGGCTGCAGCGAGTAGCAATAGTAATAATACAGGAGATGGCTATTTTGATTCATCAACTTCTGGCAGCTATTTTTCAAATGATGGGAGTCAATGATGAATAACAAAATGAAATGGACTGGCATTATTATTGCGGTTGTTATCATACTATTTTCCACTTGTTTTTATACAGTGCGTGTTGATCAAAAAGCGATGATTCAACGGTTAGGGTCGTTAAAAAGTGTAAGCAATGGTAATGTTTATATTGCGGGACCAGGCTTACATGTTAAGTTACCCATGGTGGATCGCGTATTAAAATTTAGTACCAAATTACAAAATTTAGATATTAAATCTTCGCCGATTGTAACGGTTGAAAAGAAACGCGTTATTGTCGATTACTTTGTGAAATGGCGTATTCGTAATATTCCACAATTCTATAAAACAACGGGTGGAAGTTTTAGCAATACAGAGCAATTGCTGGAACAACAACTCAGTGATGCATTACGCGCTGAATTTGGCCGTCGTACTATTAATGAAGTGGTTTCAGATGACAGAGCGAATATCATGAATGCATTGAATCGAAAAGCAAATGAGGGCGCGCAGAAATTAGGTATTGATGTTATTGATGTGCGTATTAAAGGTATTGATTTACCGCCAGAAGTCAGCGGCTCTGTGTTTGCACGTATGCGTGCCGAACGTGAAAAAGTAGCCACCGAATTGCGTGCAAAAGGACACGCCGAAGGTGAAGCGATACGCGCTAAAGCAGACGAACAAGCCACCGTGATTGTTGCTACAGCAAGAAAACAGGCGAATGACATTCGAGCAGCTGGAGATGGTCAAGCTGCAAAGATATATGCCGATGCGTATGATCAAGATGCCGCGTTTTATAGTTTTTATCGTAGTTTAGAAGCGTATCGAAAAACATTTGCTGATCCTAAAGATGTGATTGTAGTAACACCACAAAGTCAGTTCTTTGAATATTTCAATCAAACGACAGCCGGTGGTGGAGAGAAAAAGTAATAAAGTAAAGAGAGTCAATAATGGGTAAAAATATTGTTATATTAGGAAGCCAATGGGGCGACGAAGGGAAAGGTAAAGTAGTTGATTTATTAACAGAGCGCGTGCAAGGGGTGGTGCGATTTCAAGGCGGTCACAATGCAGGGCATACGCTAGTCGTCAATGGTGAAAAAACCATATTACATCTTTTACCTTCCGGTATTCTGCATGAAGGTGTAGAATGCATGATAGGAAATGGTGTAGTGCTATCTTTGCAAGAATTGCAAAAAGAAATTGATTTACTTGAAAATAAAAATGTTGCTGTACAATCACGGCTTAAAATCAGTGGCGCGTGTCCTTTAGTAATGCCTTACCATATTGCGCTTGATTTGGCGCGAGAAACCAAACGTGGGCAACGCTTAATTGGCACGACAGGACGAGGTATCGGTCCTGCTTACGAAGATAAAATTGCCAGACGCAGCATTCGTTTTGCTGACGTGTTAGACACAGAACATTTTGCTGAATTGTTACGTGAGAATCTTGATTATCATAACTTTATGTTAGAAAATTATTATACGACCACCACCTTTGATTATGATCAAATCTATGAAGAAACTTTGGCGTTAGCAGATAAATTAGCGCCTATGATTACAGATATTCCAATGTTATTGCAGGCACATAGAAAGAAAGGACATTCGTTATTATTTGAAGGTGCACAAGGAACTTTTTTAGATATCGATCATGGCACTTATCCTTATGTTACGTCTTCTAACACTACCGCGGGCGGTGCTTGCACCGGCAGTGGTTTAGGGCCGCGCTATATCGATTATGTTTTAGGGATCACCAAAGCATACACCACGCGTGTTGGCTCAGGACCATTTCCTACTGAATTAACGGGTCCGCTTGGCGATGCCTTAGTAGAACATGGACATGAATTTGGTGCAACCACAGGTCGACGACGTCGTTGCGGTTGGTTTGATGCGATGGCCATGCGTAGGGCCGTGGAAATTAATAGTCTTTCTGGGCTCTGTATTACTAAATTAGATGTGTTAGATACGTTTGACACTATTCAAATCGCCGTGGCTTATGAAAAAGGCGCGGATGATTTTTACGGACGTACACCGGTTAAGCCAATCTATGAAGAATTGCCTGGATGGAAAACTTCTATTGTCGGCGTTGATTCTTGGGCCAAACTCCCCGAAAAAGCGAAAACATATATCAAACGCATAGAAACTTTATTAGAGGTTCCCGTCGTGATGGTATCAACGGGTCCGGATCGTAAGAATACGATCCAGTTAAGTTCTATTTTTTAGTATAGTCGAGCGTTGTCATTCCCGCGCACGCGGGAATCTAGGAATAACCTACAAATTGTGCTACTTTCACTGGATCCCCGCGTGCGCGGGGATGACAGTTCGAAGATACGATAAATTAACTTCGCATCTTGAAGTGCATTAGGTATATATTAGATTCATATGAATATCTTCTCTATGGAGTAACGTGAGCATGCAATCAAATCTTGATTTGCAAAAAAAGGATGATACCGTCACCACTGGCACATTACAGTGTCGCGGTGATTGGACAGAAGCAAATGCAAAATCATTACAAGCACAATTATCAAGATTTCAACCCTCACCACAACAGCCTATCATTATCGATGGCCACTCTATTGAATTATTTGATTCAGCCGGAGCGTTGCTATTAACTCATTTGGCCAAGCGATGGCAACAAGCGGGATACTCTGTTCAGTGGCAAAGATTTTCTGCACAACATCAAGCAATATTTAGTTTGTTAGAAGAATATGTGGCAGAGCCAATCAAACCTTCACCTGTAGTGGCTTTTGCGTGGGTGCAAAGATTAGGTGAAAAAGCAACGCTCTTGTGGCTGCAAATTTTAGCTTATCTTTCTTTTGTGGGCCATATTTTTTCTGAATACTTAAGATGGTGCCGTGATCCATTGAGAATTCGTTTTAAATCGATTTGCAACAATGTTCATGCGACAGGAACGAATGCCATATTTATCGTTGCTTTACTGTCTTTTTTAATTGGTATCGTATTAGCGTATCAAATAGGAGTGCAATTGCGTGATTATGGCGCCAATATTTTTGTGGTAGATTTTTTAGGTCTGGCTATTTTGCGTGAATTTGGGCCGATGATCACGGCTATTATCATTGCAGGTCGAACCGGATCAAGTTATGCCGCACAGATTGGCACCATGAAATTAACTGAAGAAGTCGCTGCATTGCAAACGATGGGATTATCCCCCATAGAAGTATTGGTATTACCCAGAGTAAGTGCTTTGCTGATAGCGCTGCCTTTGCTGGTAATCATATCTGAAGTATTAGGATTAATGGGTGGTATGATTATGGCTAACATCATGCTATCGTTGAGCATTCCTGATTTTATTGATCGCTTTAGTACGGTGATTGACTTACCTACTTTCCTAATTGGACTAGTGAAAGTGCCTGTGTTTGCTTTATTGATTTCTTCTATAGGAACTTTTCAAGGATTTCAAGTCAAAGACAGCGCAGCCAGTGTAGGTGAGCATACGACTATCAGTGTCGTGCAAGGTATTTTTATGATCATTGTTGCCGATGCCGCTTTCTCCATTTTATTCAGTCAATTGGGATTATAATATGAATAGAGCGGTCGCTATTGAAGTTAAAGGATTACAAAGTCAATTTGGTGGACAGATTATTCATGACAATTTAGATTTGACTATTTATCAAGGTGAGATAGTTGCCTTAGTGGGAGGCAGTGGTTGTGGTAAAACCACGTTATTAAAGCAACTATTAGGATTGCATCGCCCAACTCGCGGCGAAATTAATATTCTGGGGA
>CBFGYT010000082.1:0-6371 GCA_965653065.1 uncultured bacterium
TGCAATACTTGCGATTCTAATTCGGCTTCTGTTGGCAATGGCGTATTACTATGTTGTAATTGTATTTTAATATAGGCAACTTGCTTATCTAATTCGCTTTGCGTAATAACATCGTCACTGACTACCGCAACGACTGTATCTAAGGATTGTGCCGCTTCCACGTTTTTAGGAAATACAGTTATCGCCGCGCCCAAGAAAAGAAAGCCTGAAAGAAAGTATACTTTAAGTTTGTCCATTTTTTAACCTGTGTTGTGTTCGCTGTATTTTTTGAAAGTGAATTATACTGTTATTTGAGCACGTAGTGCAAACGCTTTTTTGTATATAAAATGCTCTTGTTATGGTATTTTATTGATTTAGCTATCTTTTTCTGTGCAATTATCTTGACAATATTCAATTGTAATATTAAGGTTATATTAAGGATTTATTGTCCATTCATTATCAACCATCCGACAAGGAGTGTTTTATTATGGTCCGCTCAATTCGTTTCGTCTCTTTGCCTACTATCAGCAAAACAACGCTGTTGTTAGCCGCTTTGTTTGGTCAAGCTGCTTATGCGAGTGGCTTTCAATTATTTGAATATAATAGTACAGATATAGGGTTAGCTGGCGCGGGTGGCGCAGCGTATGCTGAAGATGCGAGTACCAACTTTACAAATCCTGCCGGTTTAGTCAATTTAAAAACACCAGAAGTGATAGGCGTGGGTTCTATTATTTCCGGGGATTCTGAGTTTAGTGGCCAAGCTTGTGGCGGTGCAACAACAGCTGCCGGTAGTGCTTGTAACTTAAGCGATGTACATAATGAACAAGGCGGGACTACGAATTTAGTACCTGCTATGCATTTTGGTGCACCGATAACCGATCAATTCTTTGTTGGTTTAAGTATTACCACCCCTTTTGGCTTATCAACACATTATGATGATGACACTGCTTTACGTTACAGTGCGACTAAGTCTGAAATTAAAACCATTGATATTAATCCTAATATTGCGTTCAAATTTAATGACCATTTCTCTTTAGGCGCAGGGGTCAGTGCACAGCAAATGTCGGCGAAATTAAATAACTACATTAACTTATCGCCTTCTCCTTCACCAACTACAATCCCAACTCAATTCGGCCCTATCCCTGGAACTGCACAATACAGTGATTCTAGGCTACAAAACGATGGTGAAGATTGGGGTGTTGGTTGGGATGTGGGTGCATTATATCAATTTACGCCTACATCACGCTTTGGTGTTAGCTATCGATCCAAAGTCAAACATCAATTAGAAGGCGACAGTACATTTACAGGCAGTAATCTCACGCTTGCATCTTCTTTTCTCCCAGCCCCGATAACTGTACCTGCTTACAACCGTTTCATTACAGAAGATTCTACTGAAATAGAGTTACCTGCAACAACAACTGTAAGCTTTTTCCAACAAATTACTTCGCAATGGGATATGATGGCTTCTGCATATTACACACAATGGCATAGCATTCAAAATGTGACTTTACATAATGTTGCTTTGTTTAATACTGTTCCAGGCCAACCTGCGCCAGTACAAGGACCTAGAGATATCAATTTACCACAAAATTTCGACAACACTTGGCGTTTCAGTTTAGGTACTGAGTTTAGACCCATGGAAAACTTCACTTTACGTGCTGGTGGCTCGCATGATCAATCTCCTGTGAATAACACCGATCGTACGATACGCCTACCTGATGCGGATCGTTGGTCTGCAGGTGTTGGTGCTGGCTATCGCTTTACCAACTGGTTTAAAGCAGATTTTGGCTATGAACACGTTTGGTTTGGCGATGCGGATATTAATCAACCCGGTACTAATCCACCAGTTGGTTTAGCACAATCATATGGCAGCGTAGATACTTCTGCTAACATCTACTCGTTAGAAGGAACTCTTGATATCGTTTAATCGCTCTCTTAATTTCGTTAAAACCCCTGACAGGCTTCGCTTGCCAGGGGTTTTTTTATGGCATAGATTCATAACTCTTTGATTTTATAAAAAATTTGTCGTCATTCAAGCTTAAGCCCCTCTTTAGGAAACTGCAGTAGAGTCCAAGTAATTGCCAAGACAATAATTGTCTAGGCAATAATTGTCTTGACAATTAGTCTCTATAAATACTGATTTCACTTCGAAATGTGAAACTGAATGTAGAACATGAAAGGCATCATTGCGAGAAAGTTCATATTGCTATTTAAGTATCGCTATTATAGAATCTTTTTCATTCACTATATATAGAAGGGATCTTATCATCATGTCTTCTGAAGAAACACAAGTAGCGAACCTTTTTACACAAGCGAGTGATTTAGACTCGGCTATTCAATACGGCGATGATGTTACTTTAGTCATTCAATTACTAGGTGCTGATCCTAATTTCAAAGATCAAAAAGGATTTAGCGCTTTACATAAAGCTGCCCATTGGGGAAAAGCAGAGATAGTTAAAGCATTACTCCAAATGCCCGCCACTGACGGCAATATAGAAGAGAATACCCATCAATACACTGCTTTGCATTACGCTGTTCTCCAAGGACATATAGAAGTAGTTAAAATTTTCCTCGCAGCGCCCACGGTTGATCCCAATATGCAAGATCAGAATCATAGCACACCCTTGCATCACGCTCTTTGTAAGGCTAAATCAGCGAGTGGGGAAGTGAGTAGAAAAGATCTAGAGATTGCTATATTACTAGCTTCTTCTCAAAAAATTAATGGTAATATAAGAGATCACTCTCAATCTACTCCCTTGCATTATGCTGCTAGCTTAGGGCTGACAGATGTCGTTGTTCCTTTACTAACAAACTCTTATATTAGCGTCAATGTACAAGATAAAGAGAAACGCGCCCCATTGCATCACGCAGCGAGTAAAGGATTTACAGGAACAGTTGGCGCATTGCTGAAGAGCCCCAGTATTAGTGTCAATATAAAAGATGTCAATGGATTTACTCCTCTGCATTATGCCGCTAGTCAAGGATTTTTAGACGTTGTTAAATTATTAGTATCTCGCGGTGGCGATATCTCGGCACGCGATAATGCAGGAAATACTGCTTTACATTTCGCGCAGCAAGCACAAAAGAATGATGTTGTTGAATATTTAACGAATTTACAAACAAAAACCGAAGCTACGCCTTGCGAAGGACCATCTAGCAGTTCTTTCTTTCAAGCAGGTAGTGATGCATACGCAGGTGGTGATGCATCCGCAGCTGCTTCACAATCACTGCGACGATCGCCCTCTCCTACTTCTAAAGGATCAGGAGAAAGCACGTAGCTACGAGAAGGCATGGGCTTCTATCGCAATATCTGCCCCGTCATTACATCGCGAATTTCCGTAGGTTTATCTAATCCGCCCACGTCTCCTGGAACAATATATTCTAATTGACGCGAAAATTGTTTTTCCACTTCCTCATAGGTGCGACACGGTGGATCATTGGCACGATTCGCACTGGTGGATACCAATGGCCCACCAAAGTCTAAACACAATTGTTTGGCAATAGGGTGCGCTGTTAAACGCACAACGACGCTATCCCAATCACCATAAATATAATCTGGAACTAACTCTGTTTTTGGCCATGACCAAGACACCGGTCCTGGCCAAGTCGCCCAAACTTTTTCTGTGATTTCGGTGGTTAACGGCTGTAATAAAGGTTCTATTTGTGCAAAATCTCCAGCAATTAAAATCAACCCTTTATAAACAGGGCGATCTTTAATCGCTAATAATTTTTCGACGGCTTTTTTAGAAAAAGGATTGCAACCAAATCCATACACCGCTTCAGTAGGATAAGCAATCACACCGTCATCCATCAAAGCTTGCAATGCATAATGATATGCATCATTGCTAGGCTCTATCATGATTCTGCTTCTTCGTCTAAAGATTCACTATAACCACATCCTTGCTGTGGACAGAGCTTTTGTTTGCCTTTGCGTTTGGTTATTTTCAAAGTCAAAATTGGCCAATGACAATTAGGACACTCTTCTGCTAAGGGTTGATCCCACAAAGCATACTCACAGTCGGGATATCGATTACAAGAATAAAAAATCTTGCCGCGTCTGGATTTGCGTTGCAAAATCGTGCCTTGCTTACACTTCGGACATTCGACTTTGGTGTCACTCGGTTTTTCGAGTGGCTCGATGAAACGACAATCGGGATAACCACTGCAACCAATAAATTTGCCATACTTTCCTTCACGGATAATCAACGGTTTGCCACACAATTCACAAATTCTGCCTTCAATAATTTCGGGCGCTACCGTGCTAGAGGATTCTAAATTACGCGTATAATCGCAATCAGGATACGCTGTACAACCCACAAAGCGTCCTTTGCGTCCCAAACGGATCGATAATGGTTTGCCACATTTAGGACACGCTTCATCCATAGCTTCTTGTGTGACATCTTTACGTTGTACTGTTTCTTGTATCGTCGAAATTTGTTGTTTAAACGGTTGCCAAAATTCTTCTAATACAGGGATCCATTCTCGTTCACCACGCGATACCGCATCTAAATCATCTTCTAATTTAGCAGTAAAGCCATAATCTACATACGTCGTAAAAAACTTAGTTAAAAAACGATTCACCACACGACCTACGTCGGTCGGAATAAAACGTTTTTTATCTAAAATAACATATTCACGATTTTGTAACGTGGAAATAATTGAGGCATAAGTAGACGGCCGACCAATACCATGCTCTTCTAACGCTTTCACCAAGCTTGCTTCTGAATACCGCGGTGGCGGCTCAGTAAAATGTTGATCACCAATAATTTCTTTCAATGGTATTTTTTGCCCGACCACCATAGGCGGCAATACCGAATCATTATCTTCTTGTGGCTTAGCGTCATCACTGTCTTCTTGATATACCATGATAAAGCCTGGATCGCTGATCACAGAGCCATTAGCACGGAAAACATTGCCTTCACCGGCAGATAAATCAATAGATACTGTATCCATCGTTGCATGGATCATTTGACACGCCACCGTACGCTTCCAAATCAAGCTATATAATTTATATTGATCTGCCGTTAAGTGCTGTTTAATTTTATCCGGCACAGTAAATACTGCAGTGGGTCGAATGGCTTCATGCGCTTCTTGCGCATTCTTCGATTTGGTTTTATAGATCACAGGATCTTTAGGTAAATTCTTTTCGCCATATTGTTTAGCAATATAAGCACGAATATCATTCACTGCTTCTTGTGCTAAATTCACAGAGTCAGTACGCATATAACTAATTAACCCGACTGCGCCTTCGCCTACATCGATCCCTTCATATAATTGCTGTGCAATCATCATAGTACGCTTAGCGGTAAATCCTAATTTACGCGCTGCTTCTTGTTGCAAGGTAGATGTAATAAATGGTGGCGCGGGTTGTCGACGACGCTGCTTTTTATCTAATGCGGTTACCACTAAGTGATCGCCCGCTGCTTTTAATAATATGTCGCGAATTTGATTGGCTTGATTTTCTTCAGTAATACTAAATTGCGTTAATTTTTCACCTTGGTATTGTTGTAATTTGGCTGAAAACTCTTGTTTGGCTTCGAGTAAATGGGCGTGTATCGTCCAATACTCTTCACTCTTAAACTTTTCAATTTCTTCTTCGCGCTCGACGATTAATCGTAACGCTGGGCTTTGTACGCGACCAGCCGATAAACCGCGCCGTACTTTTTGCCATAATAAGGGTGATAACTTAAAGCCAACTAAATAATCTAAAGCACGTCTGGCTTGTTGGGCATGCACTAATGGCATGGCCACTTCGCGCGGATGTGTCATAGCCTCTTGTACGGCTGTCTTCGTGATCTCATGGAATACCACGCGTTTCACATCTTTGTCTTTTAATAATTTACGCTCTTGCAATAACTCTTGCACCGACCAAGCGATGGCTTCGCCTTCTCTATCCGGGTCAGTTGCTAGGATTAAACAATCTACACCTTTCATCGATTTAGCAATACTATCGACGTGCTTACTGTTTTTTTCTACCACTTGATAACGCATGGCGAAATCATGATCGGGATCGACCGCGCCTTCTTTAGGCACCAAATCACGCACGTGACCGTATGAGGCCAAGACGATATTACCGGGGCCTAAATATTTTTCAATCGTTTTGGCTTTCGCTGGCGATTCTACTATTACTAAATTTTTTGTCATATTCATTCAACTTATTCGGTTCGGTAACTATTTCACTTTGGTTTCTGTGCTATAACTTGATCGATATGCTAATAGTTATCCTACCCTTTCATAACCATTATCCTGCAACCGTATCAACCCTTTCAATTCTAGCGCCATCAGAATGACTGAAACTTCTGTCACCGTCAAGCTACTGCGTATAACGATAGTATTGAAAGAAGTTGGCGAAAAATCAACACAATTTAGCAATTCTTGGGTATTTTTATCTT
>CBFGYT010000083.1:0-6328 GCA_965653065.1 uncultured bacterium
GCCAATTTATATTGGTGCGCCTATCAGCGGGCTTTATCCGAATGACAACACCTATACAACTTTTGTCAGCGTCAATGCCAATCGTCAAGCGATGGTGTATGCAGGCGATAACAGTGGTGTATTTCATGCAATTAATGCATCAACCGGCGCTGAAGTCTTTGGCTTTTTACCCTTGAATTTATTCAGCAATGCCAGTAACGCAGGGTACCATTACTTAACCGATCCCTTGTATGTGCATAAGTATTATATCGATGGTCCTTATGGCGTAGGCGATGCGTATTTGAATTCTGCATGGCAAACGGTATTAGTATCGGGAGAAGGCGCGGGCGGTAAAGGGTATTTTGCGTTGAATGTGACTAACCCGAGTAATTTTACCAGCAGTAATATCAGCAATATTTTTAAATGGGAATTTTCGAGTAGTAGCAATGCTGATTTAGGGTATACGTTTAGCAAACCGGTTATTGGCAAAATGAATGATGGCAATTGGTATGCGATATTCGGTAATGGCTATAATAGCACGAATGGGGTGGCGAAATTATTTTTAGTGAAATTAACGGGCCCTACAGGAGGGGGCGGGGCTTGGACTTTAGGCACGGATTATTATGTATTAACCACGGGCAGTGGCTCTAGTGGTAACCCCGATGGATTAAGTTCTCCTGCAGCGGTGGATACCAATGCCGATGGTAAGATCGATAGAATTTATGCGGGTAGTGTGCAAGGGACGATGTGGTCGTTTAATGTATCCTCGACGAGTCCTGGCAGTTGGGGCAATGGTGTTGCATTGATTAATACAGGGCAGCCTATCACCGGTGCACCGTTGGTGACAACGCATCCTACGGTGACAACGACTGGTTCTAATACGCCTAATTTGATGGTGTATTTTGGTACGGGGCAGTACTTAACCAATAGCGATCCAACGAGTACGACTACCACTGGATTATATGGTGTGTGGGATAATGGCGGTACTACCGCAACGACAGCGCAATTGGTAACGCAAACGTTAACCACTTCGGGCACACAACGCACCGTCAGTAATAATACCGTTGATTACAATACAAAACGCGGTTGGACGATTGCGTTAACCGGTGGAGAACGCGGCATTGAACAACCGGTGCTAGGCAATACCACGGTATTTTTTGCGACGATGAAACCGCAAGGTGCATCGTCTACACCATGCACAACTAATAACGGACAAGGCTGGGTAATTGCAGTCGATGCAGGCACAGGGAGTGCCGGTACGAGTGGTACGCAAATATTAGATGTTAGTGGCGATGGCTCTGTGACAGCTGCCGATAAATCCAATGGCAGTGTGGTGGTTGGTATACAATTTACCACGGGTTATCCCAATGCATTCGGCTTTTTAAATAATAGTATCTATGCGCCCTTAAGCGATGGTTCTATTGCCAAGGTTGTCGTGGATGTAGGGGGCGGCACCGGTCCTACAGGGCGCATCTCTGTGCAAGAATTAAGACCACCGGGAAGTTAAATATCTATCATATATTCTTTCTCCTAATCTCCCTTAATCTTTTCTTAATCTAACAAGGTACTTTTTTGAGTATCAGCTATACTTATAGTTGTAAGCTAATACATGCTATTCCATTGGCAAAGGTAACCTATGAAATTCAACACAGTATTCATACGATTAATTGCTTCGATTGCGATACTTTCTAGCAGTATTGCTGTGCCTACCTTTGCTGCGCCCGGAACACTTTCAGACATTCCATTAGTGCCCGTTTCTACCACGCGCGGCAACATTATGATTTTAATTGATACCTCGGGCTCTATGGGGCAAATTACGCCTTTTGCACCGTTTGATCCTACCAGTACCAGTAATCCTACCTGTCCTTCCAGTCAAACGTTAGATCAATACATTATTACACAATCCAATGCGAGAGGGCCGGGAATAGATTATACAGCGGCTGTCCCCATTGAGCTCACGGATGTTAAAGAAGGGAGTACTGCTAATTCAGTAGTTGTTTCCGTCAAAGCACAGACGTGTAGAAACAGTAGTTGTAGCAGTACAATAGTGTATACAACTAATATCCCTTTAAGTTCATTTGGGATGACAACTGGAAAAATTTGTTTTGACGCAACCAAACAATATCAAGCATTTTTATATACCTTGGGAACGAACCGTTCCCCGGTGATGTATAGCGGCGATTTCATGAATTGGTATTTTGCTGTTCGTCCCGAAGGAACAGCCTGGATACGTGCCGCCACGCCTGATTATACTACGACACCGGAAGATCATTTCTATAAACCCTCAGCAGTAACACGGTGGAAAGCTGCAGATACAGTATGGCGAGATTTAGTGGCCACACAATTAACCAATGTCAATGTGGGCGTTGCTGCTTTTAACTATGATAGCAGTGCAGTCACGAGCTATGGCGCTAAAATAATATTAGCCCCAACCAATGTAAGCAATAGCAGTGCTTTTAATGCAATATCGTTGCCTGCGCCTGGTGGAGCAACCCCATTAGCATCGGCAATGGCACAAATTGGTGCTTATTTTGTAGGAAATTATGGTGGTAATCTAACTTTACATCCCGGGCAATACAATCAAGCGACAGTCAGTGCTAGCACGGTATTCAATTATTTGCCTGCCTTCAATACAGGCGTTAGTACAGCATCGCCTATTACACAATGGTGTCAAAAAAACTTTTTATTAGTGATTAGTGATGGGGAACCCGCTGGGGATGACTATCTATCAGCTACTCTAAAGAACTATATCAATGGTGACGATAGCACGTATCATTATCTTGATGATATTGGTAAAGCACTGTATGAAATCGACTTACGTCCAGATATCAAAGATGCGAATAACAATCCGGTAGTAAAAAATATTTATACCTATGGAATAGGTTTTAGTTTAACCAGTGCTGGCGTGGGCTTAAAAGAAGCGGCCAGATTGGGTGGAGGATTATATTCTGATGCAACCGATGGGGTTGCTTTAGCTGCAGTCGCCAAACGATTAGCACAAGATATCCTTTCTAAATTAGCTTCCGGCAGTGGGATTGCTTTTAACAGCACTAGTTTACAAACCAATAGCGCTTTATACAGTGCATCCTATGAATCAGGGATATGGACGGGTAATGTTAAGAAAATTTCGGTCAATGCGTCTACAGGTGCTATAGGAGCAACGCTATGGGATTTCTCAGCATTACAAGATGTCAAAACAGTGAGTAGCCGTTATTTATTTACCAATACAGCAGTCAATACAGTTACTTTATTTTCTACATTAAGCAATTTATCTACTGTACAGAAAAATGATTTAAATACTTCCGTGACTGGGACAGCAGACAGCAATGGGCAAAAGCGTTTGGATTATATCCGCGGCACTAAAACGTATGAAGATACGGGCAATTCATCTGCAACATTTGTTTTGCGCGCACGCACACATATAACGCCCGATATTGTAAATTCTTCACCGACTTATGTAGGCGCACCTACGGCAGATGTCTATCCTGATACAGCGCCTTTTCCTACGGGAGCAAGCAAATACAGTACTTTTGCAACGAATCAAGCCAGTCGTGCCGGTATGGTCTATGTAGGGGATAATGGGGGTATTTTTCATGCGATAGATGCTAGCACAGGCAATGAAAAATTTGGTTTTCTGCCTTTGAATTTATTTAGCAGCGCAACGAATCAAGGGTATCACTATTACACACAAACCAATTATTCACATAAGTTCTATGTTAATGGAGCGAGTGCAGTTGCGGATGCTTATATTAAGAATAAAGGCGGTAGCACCGATTGGAATACTGTGCTTGTTTCAGGAGAAGGTGCAGGCGGTAAAGGCTATTTTGCATTGAATGTGACGAATCCAAATACGTTCACTTCGGGCAATGAAGCCAATATCTTTATGTGGGAATTTTCCAGCGCAACCGATGCTGATTTAGGGTATACCTATAGTAAACCGGTGATTGGTTTAATGAATAATGGCAAATGGGCAGCTATTTTTGGTAATGGTTATAACAGTACGAATGGAATAGCAAAACTATTTATTGTTTATCTGGAAGGACCGGGTGGTAGTTATGGATCAACTTGGAGTAAAGGAACAGATTATATTGTGATTAGTACCGGTAGTGGTAGTGTCGGTAATCCGGATGGATTAAGTACACCTGCAGCAGTAGATCTGGATGGCAATGGCACTATTGATAGAATTTATGCCGGTAGTGCGCAAGGGAGCCTATGGGCATTTGATGTTAGCAGTAACTCATCCAATTCATGGAACCTGGCCTATAACGCACCTTTGATCACATTGAATGAACCGATTACTGCGCAACCTATTTTAACCAAACACCCAACAGTCACCACGACGGGTAGCAATCAACCTAATCTTATGGTGTATTTTGGCAGCGGTCAATTCATAGCAACGGGCGATATCAGTGATACCAGTGCACGTGGTCTGTATGGTGTTTGGGATAATGGTAGTGGAAATTTAACCAACAGTAACTTAGTCACACAAACTTTATCAACGAGTGGAAATACACGTACGATTACTAACAACGCCGTGAATTATGCAACTCCAGGTGTAAGAGGATGGAAAGTTGGTTTGAGTAATGGTGAACGCACTATCTTACGACCGGGTATAGCGGGCAACTTCATTGTCTTTGGTACAATGTTGCCTGTATCCACTGCGGTATGTTCGACCAGTGGTCAAGGCTCTATTATTGCAGTCGATCAAGCAACCGGAACCGCTAACAATATGCAAGTGTTAGATACCAATGGTGATAATATTGTGAATGCAAATGATAAAAGCTCTACCAATTTTGCAGTAGGCTTAAAATTTGATGCGGCATATCCCAATCAATTTGGCTTCTTAAGCGATGGATTGTACATTCCTTTCAGTGATGGCAGTATTAAACGGATCCAAGTTAATTTAAATCAGAGCAACATTTCTGGAAGAATTTCAGTGCAAGAATTAAGACCGCCGGGAAGTTAAATATCTATCATATATTATTTCTTACTAATCTGTCTTCATCTCTCCTTAATCTAAACATGAAATTTTTTTAATCTCAACTATACTTATATCTGTAGACAAGTGTTTATATTCCACAAGCGATGGTAGATTATGAAATTCAAAACAGGTTTCATGCGGCTTATGATCACAGCGGCACTACTTTCCAATACGCTTGTTTTTTCTATTTTCGCCGCGCCCGGGACATTATCACAATTGCCGTTAGTCCCTCGTTCAACTGCATTGAGCAACTTAATGATCTTAGTCGATACTTCTAGTAGCATGGGGGCACCGACTAAAGGCTTACCTTATGACGATGCAATTGATTATAAAGCAGGAGGCGCATGTACACAAATTGCATCGGCAAGTACAATTAGTACCATTACTAAAAATGCGAGTAATGAATATGTTGTCACAGTGACGACAGGGGGTGCAGGGACTGTTAGAAAGTTAACCGATTTTGGTTATACTTCTGGTAAATATTGCTTTGCCAACACGGGGACTTATGGTGCAATTGTTGGCAATGAGATTAGGCTTCCAGGTAGCAATTTCAACGCAGAAGGAAATTATTTTAACTGGCTCTATATTACCAGCGTACAAAGTCAAGGCGCAACAGTACTATATAACTCAACGGCAGCAACCCCTTACTATTATTTGTCATCAGCAACATCAAGATTAGCCGCAGCAGAAAAAGCATTACAATTTTTATTAAATAAAGCTACGGGTATTAATATTGGTATTGCGCGGTTATTAAATGGAAGCGGTACGATTGGAGGTGTAAGCTATAATCACCAAGGCGCAGTTATTTTACAAACGCCTATTTCCGTTGACGCGAATCGAGCACAATTGTTAGCTGTATCGATACGTCCGATGATCGGTGGATCACCCGTCGATGGTGCTATGGTGGAACTAGGGCGTTATCTCATTGGAACAAATGCATCTGACTTAAGTGTCATCTTTAACATGAATACACCGAATTTGATTGCTCGAGGGTATAACGGGAACTATGCGGCCAGTGCCGTATTTAATCGTACGCCGCAATTTGTCACCAGCATGACTGATACCTCTTCTCCTTTGAAATATTGGTGTCAGCAAAATTTTTTACTGGTGATTAGTGATGGCGGCGCAAACGATAAAACGACTTATAGTGATCAAGTCCAGTACTATCTGAATGAAACTAAAAAAAATGTTTATCCTGCAGATGCGCAAGATGATATTGCGAGCGCAATGTATAATTTAAATTTACGTCCATTATTAAAAGATGATAATGGTAATACTGTAATGCATAACATTGTAACTTATAGTGTTGGTTATGCTGTCTTGGGTCCTGTATTTGTAAACATAAATCGACTCGCAGGTGTTTTAGCT
>CBFGYT010000084.1:0-6309 GCA_965653065.1 uncultured bacterium
GTACTATACCGCCCTTGGATTATGCAGCGGCATTACAAGTGCAACGCGATTTTTCACTGTCACCGGTAGGTTGCTGGCTTCGCGCATCGCGACAACACAGTCCGCCACTAAATTAGGCTCTGCCATTAAACAAGCACCAAAACGTCCTTGTTGCACTCTAGGGCTAGGGCAACCTACATTCAAGTTAATCGCATCATAACCAAATTGTGCTGCACTCATCGCTGCTTTTGCTAATAAATCCGGATCGGACCCACCTAACTGCAACACCACAGGATGTTCTATGGCATCAAATGCCAATAATTTTTTGCTGTCTCCATAGGTTAACGCAGCCGCTGTGATCATTTCAGTGTAGAGTATTGTTTGCGGGCACAATAAGCGCATAAAATAACGATAATGACGATCAGTGTAATCCATCATAGGGGCGATAGATAAGCGTGCGGGAGAGTTTGTCATTGTTAGTGATATGCCCTTTAATTATAATACTTGAAGATGCGAATTTAAGTTAGCATTGTTGTGCATTGTCATCCCGGCGCACGCCGGGATCCAGGAATAACTCACGATTTGTGCTACTTTCACTGGATCCCCGCGTACGCGGGGATGACAGTTCGAGGATACGATAAAATTAGTTCGCATTTTGAATGTGAAATAAGTATATATTCAAATCGTCAAGATATTTGAGAATTATTTTACCAACTCTCTATTCTCCCGTCAATTCTTGCACCGACAGTCGTCCTAAGGTGCCTGTGGGAATATTGACTTTAACTTTACTAATCGTCGCATTGCTTAATGGCACATACATATAGTCTTGTAACAAGCTGGGTTGTGATGGAAATCCTGCCGTAAACTTCACGCCGCTTACCACACTACCATTTGAGTTATCACTGGCATTAATAATACTATCGCCATTGACATCAATAAAAGGTGTATCCGGTGCCGTTCCTTTACCTTGATCCACGGCCAACACCCAACCACTGCCACCATAAGAACAAGCAGAAGAAACATCTGGGATAATGGTGGTAAAGATAACCACTGTATTTCCTAGGCGCGGAGAAACAATACTGCGCTCTCCGCCCGATAAACTGATATACCAGCCATGTGGTGAAGTCACCGCATCGGTATACACAATCGGGTTATTAGAGACTGTACGCACATTACCACTGGCGGTAAATGTTTGTTGCACTAAATTCGTATTGGTGAGATTGCCATCGCCGCGATCCCACACGCCAAATAATCGTTGTGGATCGGTATTGCTAGGGTCGTTAGCTGTTAAATATTGTCCAGTACCAAAGTATACCATCACATTAGGCGAATTACTCGAGCTATTTTTAATCGTAGGATGTTTCACGACTATGGGTGCGCCGGTAATCGGCATAGGATTGCTCACCGTTCCAGAAGTCGTATATAAAGGATTCGCACCATATGCACTTTTCCAATCACTGGTTGCGGTAGAAGAAACATCAAATGCCCAGAGTTGCCCAGTGCGCACGCTGCCGGCATAGATACGATCAGCAACTCCATCGCCATTGGTATCTACGGCTGTCACTTCTGACAACCCATCGGCACTGAGCAGACTACCACTGCCTACATCAATACGAATATAATCGGTGCCTTGTACCCAACTTCCTGTTAAACCGCCATCTAGAAATACAATGAAGAGAGACGCTTTACCTAAACCTGTATTGTTATAACCATTGCCAAAAATAGCGGCCCAACGACCATTATTCATTAACGCAATGACGGGTTTCGCATACGTGTATCCTAAATTGGCATCATTATTGCTGGTGAATTCCCACATCAACAGATTGTTTTCTTGTCCCGCAGAAAATTTATTCGGATCAGTAATATCCAAGGCGAAATAACCACGACCACCGGCACGTTCTCCACCGACTAATATCGTACGCCATTGCACTCCACCTGTACGCGATTTCACATACGCATCAGACACCGTCGGTGTTAAATCCACATAAAAGCGGTGTTGATACGCTGGATCCGTTAAATAATGTAACCCTTGATGTGCCGTAGCGGAAAAGAGATTAGAAGGAATATAAGCAAACATTTCTGCACCATTATCTGATTTGACCGCATGTAACATGCCATCATTGGCACCAAAATAAATGACCTGTGTACGTGGTACTTGTGCGTTTACAAAATCGCTATATTTATTGCCGGTTGTCGTGGGAAACGGCGCGCTATCAGGCCAATTATTAATGGCTTTACCCACAAAAACCGGTGCAGAGTCTACAACATCTCCTAATATTAAACTGCGCACACGAAAATCTTTAATTTCACGCGTACGATCACCGCGTAAATAATCTATGCGTTGTTGCCCTAAACCATCAATCAAAAGTGTAGGTCCAGTATTTAAATCCAGTTGTTGTGCTATTGATAAGTCTGACACAGTCTTAAAAAGCACTGCTTTTAAGGTATCTTTATTATACGTAAAGATAAAACGACTGCTAGGCGCTGTTTTTTCTAACACGTCCGCAAAATGCCAACGAATGGCGGCAACAGAACCATCATTGTTTAAATAAGCCTTAATTAAATCGCCTGTCATCCCTAACGTTGAATATTGCACCCAAAATATATCGCTAGCGGAAGATAATACGCTACTATCAAATGTCACCGGTGCAGAAATACTCATGGAAGATAAAATACTCACCGTCGCTGACGTTAATGAATTCAACAGTGTAATCGCATCATTGGATTGTCCAAACAATCCTCCGCCATTGGCAGCAATTGATTTCATGTAAGGAATATCGACTGAACTATTGGGTACAAAGCCTAGGACATAAGTTAACATACTACTGCCGCTAGTTCCTAAATCAGGGCGTAAATTCATATCAAAAAGTGCTTTGGCCACATCATTGGCATAATCACTACCGCCATCGGGCGCATAACTTTGCCCTACTTTTTCATCAAAATTCAAACACGCAGGTGTTGCATTGACACAATCACCATCGTAATCTTGCAGCCCAGTCGAACTATCAATCCCAGTATCGCCTGTGGCACGACCATCGGTTAATAACAATAGAAAGTTACCTTGACAATAATATTGAATAGGGGACGCAGCAGTCACGCCTTTATCATAATTAGGTTGATGATTAAATATATTGTAAGCAGGCGCTTCAGCTTGATTTGCTTTTCCAGGATGTAATATTAGTTTGGTATTGTAGTTTTCCACAAAATAGCGGCCAATATCGCGCATTGCTTCTGCAATCGGCGAACCGCCCACGGTTTGAATATCATTCAATGCACTCAGCAAGGCACTTCTATTGTTATTAATATCATCGAGCCCAACCAATACTTCTGTGCCAATATCACCGTTAAACTTACCTAAGCCAACGCGTGAATTCGGTAATGAATTCAACCATGCCGTGACAGCTTGGCGCGCTAAATCTAAACGCGTATATTGCCCTGGCTTTTGTGTCGCAGTTTTTCCCCAGTCTTGTGGTGAAGATCCAAAGTACCAGTTTAAGTAATTACCGCTGTAGCTACGACCATTTTCATCGCTAGGATAAGAAGTGCCCGCCTTCCCTTTAGCATTAACATCGTATAAATTAGCGGCATAGGTTGCGGTATTATTAAAACAACGTGTGTCATTTTTACTGTTGCCTTTGTTATTGGGACTTTGGTTTCCCCAATCATAATTTGTGTTTTGCCCTACGAGAATGGTCGGATATCCTGTTTTTGTATCCATCTCTAAAACAATGTTTGTAGCAGGATCCAATTGCATATTAGCGGGACAGGTAAAATACGTGGTATTAGTATCAAACGGCGAAGACGGCTCTATGTAACTCATAGAGCCCGAACTATCGACTAAGAAAAAAATATTGGGTCTGGCAAATGTAGAAGTGAATAACGGTGAATCGGCTAAGGTACCGGGAGCGGCTTGTAAAGAAAAACACAGCGTGATAGCCAGCACAATGAGGCTTAAGCGTGATCCTATTTTGTCTGACAATTGCCATGTTTTCATGACCTTGCTCCTTTGTCCTTAATTTATCTCCCATTTTAGGTGAACCCATTATTTTCTTCAAGTAAAACAAAGAGTTGACGCAAAACTTTTCTAGATCCCTCCACTGATAAGTATAGCATATTTTTTGAGCAGATTGGGGTTGGAGGCTTCTTATTTTTATCTTTCACTTAGAAATGCGAACGATAATACTCATTATACTTCGAAATGCGAGATTTAACACGGAACATGAAAGTCGTCATTGCGAGGAGCATAGCGACGTGGCAATCCAGGAAATTTACCACAGATCTGCAGATTATTCACTGGATTGCAACAAAGCTACGCTCCTCGCAATGACGAAGGTTTACTACCAATCTTTACTTAGTATAGAGTTTATGCTTAATGAAAAGTAATATTTAACTTCCCGGCGGTCTTAATTCTTGCACTGAAATCCGCCCGGTAGGACCCGTGCCGCCGCCTGCATCTACAACAATTTTACCAACAGAAGCATCGCTCAAAGGAGCATATAAACTATTTCCTAAGAAACCAAATTCATTAGGATATCCAGCAGTAAATTGAGCTCCGACAACAATAGTGCCATTACTTTTATCCGCTGCTGAAACGATACTATCTCCATTGATATCTAATACTTGGTTAGCGCCAGCACTACCCGTGGCTGTATCTACTGCGATTATCCAACCCAAACCATTGTCAGTAGCACAAGGCGAACCCGATAACCCTAGCGGTTGCATCGTTCCAAAAAAGACTGTGGTATTACCACGACCAGGAGTTAGAATACTACGCTCACCTCCTGTCAAAGCAATAGTCCAACCGCGTTTTGTTGTATAATCGACGGCATTACTACTCACAGTCCGTTTTGTTCCTGATGTTGTCAATGTTTGTGTCACCAATTGGCTAGCCAATGCGGTACTACTACCATTATCCCACACACCATATAAACCTCGTGCTGACATATCGCCGGGGTCGGTCGGTGTCAAATACTGCCCCGTTCCAAAAAATACCATGGTATTGGGTTGATTTCCTGCAGTCGTTGCCACGGTAGGATGTAATGTGACTAAAGGTGCTGCTAGGATAGGTTGTCCCGTGCTAATCAATGCTACACCATTACCCCAACTACCTGGCGTTGTTGATGATACATTGAATGACCACATGGTCCCTTGTGCGCTTCCCGCATAAATTCTATCGATTATACCATCTGCATTGGTATCAACTGCGGCAGGGGAACTTAGTCCATCTGGGTTACTCGTAGAACCACTGCCCGTAGTTAAGACATAATAATCCGTATTCTTTACCCAAGCCGCACCATTCGGGCCTGCTAATTTAACAATAAATAACTTAGCAATCCCATTCGCACTATTATAACCATTGCCAAAGATGGCATACCAATTGCCATCATTCATCTTTCCAATAATTGGCTTACTGAAAGTATATCCTAGATCCATATCATTACTACTAGAGAATTCCCATTTAAAAATACTGCTTTGATTACCGCTGGTAAAATTACTAGGACTTGTTACATTCAATGCAAAATATCCTTGCCCGCCTGCGCCTTCACCTGAAACCAATACCGTTTGCCAAGCAGCATTAAGATAAGCATCGCCTATGCCATAAGGCCCATTGATGTAAAAGCGATGAATATAGCTTGGATCGGTTAAATAATGGTATCCTTTTCCGGCGGCATTACTAAATAAGTTTAACGGTAAATAAGCAAATTTTTCATCCCCTGTCACGGCATCAATCGCGTGAAATACACCACTATTATCGCCTATATACACCATTCCCGCACGGTTCGCATTATTCGTGACAAAAGTAGTGTAGGTAGTATCATTGGGATACAATCCATTAATGGGCTTCCCTACATAAATGGGCGATGATCCAACAATATCCCCTAAAATTTTCGCGCGGTCTCTAAAGCCCGTAACGGTATTACCAAGAATATAATTAATTCGTGAAGCACCTAAGTTATCCACCGCCGTTGGCCCTTGGTTTAAATCGGCTTGTTGTGCCGTTGATAAGCTGGTTAAGTTAGTACTTGTAAATAACAGTGCTGTCTTGGGTCCTGTATTTGTAAACATAAATCGACTCGCAGGTGTTTTAGCTTGTAACAGTGCTTGAAAACTCCAGATAGGAGTTGTGCTCACCGCGCCAGTAGTCACATTGATTGTTACTTTTTGTAGATCTCCAATATTACTTCCCGTATTAAAATTTGCTTTATACAATGCACTGTCTGCTTGTAGACTACTGCTGTTAAATGTGATGCCACTGCCAGACAATAATTTTGCGACAATATCTGTAGTCATCGAATCAATTGCCTTAATTAAATCGGTACCTTCAGCGGC
>CBFGYT010000085.1:0-6270 GCA_965653065.1 uncultured bacterium
TCGCCAGTTTTCAATTGGCGAAGCATTGGAGATTGAAGAGCAATTAAAAGAATTAATGGCGGGTCAAGTGCCTAAACCACCGAAAGGATGGAATGAAAGCGATTTAGGTGGGCCTTCTTCCGGCGAGGCTATACAAGCAGAAGATGTAGCAGCTGACAGTAAGTCTAAGGATTATACCCCTGATCCTAAAGAACAAGATGGGTTAGCTTAGTATTAGGATATTGTGATCATGGTATGGCGTTGCCGTCATTATACGTTACAAACCACAGCGCCTTTAATCATGGGGGTGGTGAATTTACACCCCGCCTCATTTGCCAGTATCAGCTATCGCAATTCCATTCAAGAAACGATTGAACAAGTCACCGCTATGGTGGAACAAGGTGCTGCTATTATCGACTTAGGCGCCGAACCGACTAATCCACAACGCATTGCAGGAACAACATCCATTGATGCTAAAGAAGAATTAACGCGTTTATTACCCGTGCTAAAAGAATTAACACGCATAATCCAAGTGCCTATTTCTATCGACACTTCCCAACCTGAAGTCATGCGCGCGGCTTATAATGAAGGCGCGAGTATTGTCAATGATGTGCGTGCTTTAGCTTATGAAGGCGCTTTAGAAGCGGTGGCTACCAGCGATATGGGTGTGTGTTTAATGCATCAAGGCAGTGGCAAAGATATTATGGCTATCAAACAATTCTTAGTGGATAAAGCACAACACTGTGAACAAGCGGGTATCGCTCACAATCGCATTGTATTAGATCCAGGCATTGGTAATGGCTCTTTTGGTAAAACCAGTGAAGAGAATTTACGATTATTACAGCGATTAAACAGAATGACTGACTGCGACTATCCTATTTTAGTAGGCGTATCGCGCAAAACGTTTATTGGCGATGTGTTGCAAGTCCCCGAAACGGATAGGTTAGCCGGATCGTTAGCAGCATTGGTAGTCGCCTATCAACAAGGTGCGCGCATTCTACGAGTGCACGATGTTAAAGAAAGTATGCAGGCATTGAAAATCATACAAGCAATAGGAACTCTATGAAACAAAAATATTTTGGCACGGATGGTATTCGTGGACGCGTAGGCGAAGATCCCATGACGGTGGAATGGCTATTGCGCTTAGGACGAGCCGTTGGTTTTGTCATCAAAAATAAAAAAGCGCCTATTATTATAGGTCAAGATACGCGCGAGTCTGGTGATATGTTAGCTGATGCGTTTGCTGCCGGTTTAGCGGCACAAGGACATCATGTATTATTGCTAGGTGTTTTACCGACGCCGGCGGTGGCTTTTTTATGTAAACAACAACAATATGCTTTAGGGGTGGTGATCAGTGCGTCGCATAACCCTTATCACGATAATGGGATTAAGTTTTTTTGCAGTGATGGTTTTAAATTAGATGATGAAGCGGAAATAGCCATAGAACAAACCTTTGATGCCATTGATACCATAGAAGTAGCGGCAACGCCAGGGCATATTGAAAAAAATCCACAGTTAGTAGAATTATATTTACAGCATTGCCAAAAAGATTTTTTCAAACCGCAATCGTTAGCCGGCTTAGACATGGTGTTAGATTGTGCGCATGGCGCAACTTACCAAATAGCCCCTGAATTATTTAGTTCTTTGGGTGCTAATGTACATAACTTGCATATTACACCCGATGGGCAAAATATCAATGCCGCCTGTGGCGCAACGGATTTAAAAATATTGCAGCAAACGGTGAAACAACGACAAGCGCACTTAGGCATTGCTTTTGATGGCGATGGCGATCGTGTGATGATGGTCGATGGCAATGGCGATATCGTCGATGGCGATGAATTATTGTGGATTTTAGCGGCGCATCAATTAGAAGAAAGCAAACCTTTATTAGGTGTAGTTGGAACATTGATGAGTAATTTAGGATTGGTCGAAGCTTTGGATAACAAGCAAATTCCATTTTATCGCGCCAATGTGGGCGATCGCTATGTATTAGAAGCTTTACAAGATAGGCATTGGTATTTAGGCGGCGAATCCTCTGGTCATATTTTACATTTGCATCATAGCACTACGGGGGATGGCATTGTGTCGGCGTTATTAGTGTTACAAGCATTAATCAAAGCCAAAAAACCTTTAGGGGAAGTCAAAAGAGGTATGTATAAATATCCGCAAGTGATGATCAATGTGCGTCACAAAGGCGGTAAACCGGATTTAACGCAAGGCGATATTCAAAAAGCGGTAGCGGCAGTAGAAGAGCAATTAAAAGGTCAAGGACGCGTGTTATTACGAGCCTCAGGTACTGAGCCTGTGATACGCGTGATGGTTGAAGGCAAAGATGAAGCTTCCACACGTGCCTATGCCGAACAATTAGCGACTGAGATCCAAACGATTTTGGAAAAATAATAAGTAGTAGGTCTATACCAAAAACACTTCAAGATGCGAAGTTTAAGTTATAATAGTTAGTAACCGTCATTGCGAGCTTGCGAAGCAATCCAGGGGAATAGTCCACGATTTTATAATTTATCTCCTGGATTGCTTCGCTGACGCTCGCAATGACGACTTTCATGTTCCGTGGTTAACCTTCGCATTTTGAAATGTAATGGTATACCCGTCTTTAACATTAACCCCTATTTAACTTTCAACACATAAGTACGCCAAGGAGAAATATAAGGGAATGCTTCGGTATAGCCAATGATATCAAATCCATTTTCTTTAAATTCAGCTTCAATCTCGTGAGGCTCAAAAAAATGACGATTGACTGTGCGTAAATCCACATCCAATGGCAGAGATTCTCGATGATAACGAGCGCTTTTTTGAGACCAGAGAGAGATCACCACAGTCTCGCGTGCTACGCGCTGAAAAGATTTATAAATTTCCTGTCTGTAATTTTTATCGCTGATGTGGTGCAATAGACGCATGCAAAAAACACTATCTACTGATTTATCGGGCAAATCAATTTCTGTGGCAGTAGAAGACATACAAGTGATGTGAGATAAAATAGAAGGTAAATTCACTTCTTGTGCCACTTGTAGCATGCCAGCAGACTTATCGATAGCGATGATCTGAGTCGCGCCGCTCGCAATAAGAGTAGGCCAAAACCGCCCAAAACCGCAAGGTAGGTCCAAAATAACTTTTGGGTTACCGGCCATACGCAAAGCGCGAGCAGCCATCTGTCGCTCAATAAAGGTAGTTAAGCGTTTACGCAGTTTTTGATGCTTATAATAATATTTTTTAGCGTGTGCATAATTATATTTGTTTTCAAAAGGTAATTCATATTTTGACATAGTAGGTACTCATTATGACTGAAGCATTAGGGTCTGTTGCATTAAAAAGATGAGTATATAGAAGTAAGATGACTGTAATATGACTACAAGATGACATTTCTGTCATCTTGTATTATTAAATGGAAGGGAAGCGTAATGTAAATGTTGTCCCTTTACCGAATTCACTGTAAACAGTTATTTGCCCGCAATGTAGATCCATAATAGATTTTACAATGGCGAGTCCTAACCCGGTACCGCCTGTGCTTTGGGCTCGATCAGACTCAACTCGATAAAAACGATCAAATAGATGTGGCCAGTGCACTTCCTCGATACCATTCCCCGTATCACTTACTTGTATGTCAACGGATTTATCTTTATGTACCACAGAAGAGAGAGTAATCAAGCCATTCGCTTTAGTATGTTGCAGCGCATTAGACACCAGATTGATAATAGCACGGCGCAGCAAGATGGTATCCGCGTACACTTTACCATCGCCTTGACAAACCATCTGTACCTGCTTATCTTCAGCAGCCGCTTCATAATATTCATCGACGCTTTTAAACAGGGAAGCAATATCTATCCAGGAGCGTACAATACTCTGGTTTGGGTTTTCAGCACGAGCAAGAAAAAGTAAATTATTAATCAGGTTAGAAATCCTTTGAAACTCTTCAAGACTGGATTCCAGTATCTCTAAATATTCTTGATTACTGCGTGGTCTAGAGAGCGCAAGCTCTGCTTCGCCCATTAAAATATTAATAGGGGTTCGTAGCTCATGTGCTAGATCGGCTGAGAATCTTGATAGTCGTGAGAACCCTTCGTCTATACGGTCAAGCATGTGATTAAAAGCGATAGCTAATGTAGATAATTCACTTGGATAAGAAGTGACATCCAAGCGCTCTTTAAGGCGAGTGACCGTAATAGATTGTGTTGCTTTTGTGATGTCGCTCAATGGTTTTAAGCTTTTACGAGTGACTACCACACTAAGAGCCGCCGATATGACAATACCCAATAGCAAGATAACCACTAATAGTTTTTGCAGATCTTCAATAATTCTATGTTCAGCCGTTATATTTTTGGCCATCTGGATATAGTACAAGGTTCCTTTGGGAGATAGTGGTAATTCTATAGGCGCATTCATCAATAGATAATATTTGTGGTGTGCGTACTGTATTTCTTTGCCGTGTATTACTTTGTGTGTTATTTCTTGAGGATGCATGATCGCGGAAAATACTGAGAAAGGAGCAATTTCATTCATGTGAGGTGTTTCAATGAGAACTTTACCGTTTTGGTCTACTATTCGCGAATAAAAATGATCAATAGGGGGTTCTAATATCACTTCATCTTTATACGAAGGATAGTCTTCAATATGGCTAGGTGCCTCCTTTATGATTCTTTTTAAAATAAGCACTTTATTTTTTAAAAAACGCAGGTTCTCTCCTTGCAAGCGGTTAGAGACAACATAATATTGAAAAACTACGGCGCAGGATAATAACCCTGACGCCATCAGCGTATAGAATAGAGTTAAGCGTAGTGAAATGGGCCATCGATGCATTTTTAATAGGGATATTCTATTCGGGTGAGGTATTTTCACGAATTTCCAAAACATAGCCCACTCCTCTGATAGTGTGAATTAATTTTTGTTTAAAAGGATCATCCACTTTACGACGCAAACGACGTACTGCCACATCAACCGCATTGGTATCACTGTCAAAGTTAATATCCCACACTTGCTCAGTTATCACTGAACGAGAAATAGCTTCACCCGCTCTGCGTACGAGTAATGACAGTAAAGCAAATTCTTTCGGGGTCAGATCAATACGTTGATTATTACGCATTGCCTTATGACGAATCAAATCGATTTCCAAATCAGCAATCCGTAACACATCTTTTGCTTTGACATGCCCACGCCGCACAATATTGTGCACTCGTGCTAACAATTCAGAAAAGGCAAACGGCTTTATCAAATAATCATCGGCGCCTAAATTAAGACCTTTGACGCGATCTTCTGTAGAATCCATAGCCGTTAAGTATAATATAGGAGTATGTATAGACTTAAGGCGAAGTTTTTCTAGTAGAGACCAGCCATCTATTTTGGGTAACATCACATCTAGAATAATTAAATCATAACTAAAGGTAGTCGCTAAATATAATCCTTCTTCGCCATCATGGGTAATATCGACAATAAAGCCATTTTCTGATAATCCTTTCTTTAAGTAGGACGCGGCTTTAATTTCATCTTCTATAACCAGTAATTTCATAAAGTGCTTTCCTTCGATGATTGAGAGTCTGGTTGGGCCATGAGAACAAAAATATCAAACCTCTTACGTGGCTAAATAAGCACCACTGAGATCTAGTTTCAGAGCACATTTTTTAAGCAAACATGCGTTACGGTTCATTATACCATTCTCTTGGGTTAAAATAAGCCATATTAATATCAACTCTAAGATTAATACTGCTTTTCAGATGAGATGGAATATAACACAAGCTTAAGTAACACCTGAAAAAGGAATATTTATACCGTTTTTTATCCCGATAAAAGCATATTTCTGAAATTTGACAATCCCTAAAAAGGGTACAATCATACCCTTTATAGGAGTATCACCAGCCTATTTCCGAAAGCCAAAAAATACGCTACAATGATTTTTATTGCTATATCAACAACAAAGGGGTTTTTACGATGAAACAAGGTACGCAACGCAAATGGTCAATTTTTGCTCTTTTGGCGGTTTTTTTATGCTTAGTGGCTTGCCATGCAACGCCTACTAGTGAAAGTACGGGCGAATATATTGATGATAGTACTATTACCACGAAAGTGAAATCAGACTTATTAGGCGCTAAAGATATCCCTAGTAACAGCATTAGTGTTGAAACTTTCAAAGGCGTTGTGCAATTAAGTGGCTTTGTATCTACTGCGGACCAAGCGCGCCATGCCGGTGAAGTGGCTGCTAAAGTCGGCGGCGTTAAAGTCGTGCACAATAATTTGATTGTGAAAACGCAGCAGTAATTACGGTTTTATCAATTCAGTTTAACT
>CBFGYT010000086.1:0-6254 GCA_965653065.1 uncultured bacterium
CTGCTTGTACAGCAAATTGAATCGCATCACTGCTTTTAAAGTCGCTTAAATTGCTAAGATTGGGTACACTATTTTCAATATAAAATATTCCCCACCAAGAAGTGTGTTTTAGGGGCGATAACGTTTTTCCATCACTCATGCGTAATCCCAGTGGTTTTCCTGTAGGACTAAAAAATCCACCATTGATGGTTAATAAGGTATGACTCTTTTGCGTCATGGTTTTGACATCGCTGGGTTTTTCGGGAGAGAGTAATGTTAAATCATTTTGTGCTAAATCAATTTTGAACGCGTGTAGTTTTCCAGGATTTAATGTGAGCGTCGTGTAAGTCACGCCTGGCGCTAGCGGTTGCCATTTTGTTTCCACATTGGCTTTGGCGTGCGTATAAAAACCAACTAACACCGCAGTGACTACAATAAGAATTAAGCTTATCCATTTTAATGAGTGCGATTGTTCGCTGCGTGGGATTATGGGATCATCTGTCATGATGTGTATCCTTGTCTATCCAAATAAGGCTGGCCATGCGACCAGTTTGTTGATCGCGGCGAAAAGAATAAAATCGTTCTTTATCGCTATAAGTACAGTATTCACCGCCATAGATATGCTTAACGCCACAGCGCTGTAACTGCAATCGTGCGATCTGATATAAATCGGCATACCAGTGTTGTGTGTTATCTTGATAAAAAGCCGCGCTTAAAAAAGGATAACACTCTAAAAAAGCATCGCGCACTTCTATACCAATAGCGAAGGCATCTGGACCAATCGCCGGCCCCAGCCAAACAGATAATTCTTCTACAGGCAGTGCCAACTTATTCAAACCCACTTCAATAATGCCTTGTTGTAAACTACGCCAACCGCCATGCAATGCGGCGACGCCCAGTCCTTGCGGATGAGCGATTAAAATAGGCAAGCAATCGGCGGTCAACACAGCACAAATGTGTCCTTTTTGATGTGTATACACGCCATCGGCTTTAATGTCTGGCCGCATTTGCTCGCTAGAGACGACTTCGCTGCCATGTACTTGACTCATCCACTGTGGCGTATAGGGAAGTGCTAATTCTTTTACCAATTGTGCCACATTTTGCCCAACTTTTACAGGATCATCGCCTACGTGATAGCCTAAATTAAAGCTATCAAATACGCCATGACTATGGCCATCTGTGCGCAAACTGGTCAGCGCATGTATTGTCGCCGGCATGGGCCAATCTGCATAAAGATAAGGCATTGTAGTCTCCTAATAGAATGTCTTTATCATACTCAAATGAGCAAATTAAGTCAAAAATTTGTGACTGCTTTCACTATTAGTCCTTTAATTATTTGACTTGATTGCTTTTTATGTACAAAGCTTGTCGAATCGATTAACTTAAAAACAACGGTGACAAAGTAAAATCTCAATGTTATAATAAACCAACCTAAAGGGATAAATAAGTTCCTAAGGTGGTAAGTCATAGCCGCCGATCCTTCATTATAAAGTGTAAATTCAATAAATATAGAGAATCTAATGTGGCAGCAGCAAATAACGCATCTCTAGGTGCAATCTCTAAAGAAGCAAAATCGTTTGGCGATCCCATACCCGCTTGAATTGATGATCCACGTCCTAATGATAGGGTCTATACGACAGGACTAACCGATTGTGTTGGTTTTGCATTTATAGTGCGAGATAAGAAAAATACTATAAAAAGAATTGCAATGATACATTCTAACAGCGCACATGCTAAAAAGTATGATAGCAAATATTTTAGCATGACAGATTCTCATTTAATCAGTGCAATTAACGCGAGTGCTGATCGTATCAATGCGTATAATTTTGATATCAAAGTAGCTTTGCTGCTAAGACATTTTTTCACATCGGATTATTATATCGAAGTAATTATTAGATTAGGACATAGTAATGTAGCGATTGATCTTAAGTATGGAAATGAAATCATAGAAGTACATAGCCAAACACTAGAAAAGATGCTTGCGGAACAAGGCGTTAGTAGAAAAAATAAAAATCTAACTATAAAATATATAGCAGTGAATGGGCTGTATCTGGGCGTAGATGGAAATGGTCATGTTCATCTAACTGCATTGGATAAGAAGAATCCTTTCTTAGGACCTGCTTTAAAGAAACAAATAAGCGATTATCAAAAAAGGCTAACCGAGATCCCTTCATTTTTGGGCTTTTTCTCAAATAATAAGGTAAAAGAAGAATTCCTTGTGGATTTACTGAAACAGGATAAATTCCCCTACGAAATATTTATAACTATGAGTCAGCACGAGCAAGGTATTATTTTAGCAGATGCAACATTACGCGCTATCATTAATCAATATAAACAGTCGCAAGCGTTGACTCATAGAACTTTAAGGCCATCTGGGATCCAAACACTGGCTATCGCTTAATTGAATATTATTGTTCTATGTAACTGAGTGATTTGCGTTAAAATTTTAACACAAAAAAGGGGGCTATATTTATTGTAATCAAATGTCAGCGGGTCCTATTCTTTGCTGGCAATTTATTTAATTTTATTATATCATCGTCGACATTAAAATAATGTCATTTTCGGAGGTAATACTATGGCGGCTATTCAAAGAGAAATCCAGTTTTATACCACTGAGAAATTAGATACATATTTTAATGGTCGCTTTGCAACATTTCATAGAATTGAAGAGGTCTTAAAGGAAGAAAAAAGCACTGAGATAGGGATCCCTCTCGATGCAAAAATTTTTGATGAGCAGTTTGAAAGAGATCTGAAAAAGCTTCGGAACGATGCACAATATCTATTTCAACTAAATAAATTCTACAGCAATACAATACTGTTTCCTATACTTGTGCGCAATGATCTTAGCGAAAGCCAGCAGATATATTTATGGTTAAGACAATTGTATGATTTAATGCGTATATCTGCTGATAATAATCTTGAGTTACCTGAAGCTATAAATTCAGATAATAAAAAATTTAATGCGCTTTATCAGTACAATATTACAAAGTACAAAAAAATGCTTGCAGAGAATTTTGCGGGTCAAGACAATAAAGAGTTTAAAGCCAGACAATTTATGACGGATGAAATGCGCAGATTCGTTGCCTCAATGCCGAAATGGACACAGTTAACTGAGGAGAAAGAGCGCTGTAAAAAAATAATTGATAAATATTGCAAAAGTGGTTCGGGGATTTTGAGTGGTATATTTTCATCTGATCTTGCGAAGTCAATGGGACATAATTATGAAAAAAATGCAATTGCGTTAAAATCAGCAATAGACAATGTTGTCACTAATCATAGTTTGCGAGAACTTGTTATCGCCGAATTTCAAAATATTCTCATAGAGTCTAACCAACAAGGTAAAAAGAAGAGCGGTTATTTAGCCGTGCTTGAGAAAGTTCTGATGCAAGGGTTAGGTTTAGAAGAGGCCGAAGTTCATGAAATAGAAAGAAACCGGCTTAATTTGCTGCTCTTGAATGAAACCGAAGCTATGGCAGTGAGAGATGCAGCAGCAAGCGCTACACAGCCGGCATCGGCAGAATTAGGAGATAAAAAAAGAAACTGTACAATATTGCTTAGTAATTATTGTGGAAGCACTTCCGAGACCTCGAGCAGCTTTCCTGGCAAACTATTACCCTCTGAGCTTGTGAGAAAAAAGAAGTATGCTCATCAAGTAGAAGCATTACAGTCGGCAATAGACAAAGCAGAGAATGAAGATGCTTTGAAAAGAGTCGTCATCGAAGAATATTCAAAAATTTACAGAGTCTGTAAAGGTTTAAATAAGGAAGAGAACAGCTATTTAAAATTACTTGCGAAAGTTTTGCAGGAAAGTCTAGGCATGGGCGAGGATGCGATATTTGCGATAAAAAATGGAGTAGAGTGCGAAATAAAAGCGGAGGCAGATGCAAGTGCAGGCTCTTGGGAAGAAGAGGGCACAGAGTTAAAAATATACAGAAGGAGTCAGTAACAACCTGGTTAAGCACAAAATAAGAACATTTATAACAAATTTATTTTTTCTAGATAAGCTTATGAACTGCTGGTAATTCTCTAAGTTTTATAATATCATTGCTTATTATTAATAATAAATAATTTAGGGGGTATTTCATGGCGTCAACGCAAAAAAAAATCGATTTTTATATAACCAAAGACTTATCTGATTACTTTGCCGCTAACTTTGCACAAGCTCATGTGATTCAAGACTATTTGGCCCATGGCATTGATAAAAATTCTGGTTTCGAAGTAATCTTGTTCGAGCAGCAATTTGTTAGAAAATCCGCCAGTGAATTTAACAGAACGCACTTTTTTGAGCTAAAAGAACTGAATGAAACTGAAACTAAGTTGTTGAGGTTTCCTATCGTTAATTGTGCAGCTCTTAGCGAAACTCAGCAGCAGTATATATGGCTAAGGCAACTGTATGATTTGATGTGCATTTCTGCGATTAAGAAGATTGAGTTACCTGAATCTCCAGACTCAGGTGATGTGAAATTTGATACGTTATATCAAGAGATGATTTCAAAGTACAAGCAAGCACTTGCAGCTAGTGTTTCGGAGGAAGGTAAAGAAGTTAAAGCAAGGCAATTTATGGTTAATGAAATACAGGCATTCGTTGCTCAAATGAGAGTATTACAGCAATTGGCAGATAAAAAAAGGCGATGTAAAGACTTAATTGAACCCTATTGCGGGAGTAGTTCTGGGCCTTTGAGTAGCATTCGTTACACATTATACTCCTCTGATTTAGCGAAAACAGTAGGGCATAATTATGAAACAAATGCTGTTGAATTGATGTCGGCAATAGAGGCTGCTGTGGATGAAGTGGGTTTAGAAAACGTCATCTTAGATGAATATCAGAAAATTTTGATGGACTATACAAAGCAAAATAAACAGCAGAGTGGCTATTTAAATGTAATTTATGATATTTTGACGAAAATTTTAGATGTAAAGAGTGAGCTCATAATCGCAGTAAATCGATCGGTTATGTTCTCAATAGATGCGGCCCTAGACGTAACCACTACGAAAATGAGAGAACCAAAAGGAAAACAAGAAAAAGAGTTAGGAGAAAGTTCTACGAAATCAGAATTGGAGCCATTAGCAGATAAACAAAGAAAATGTAAAAATTTAATTGATGGCTATTGTGGAAGTGGTTTAGGGGCTTTGGGCGAGTTTGGTTACAGACTATTGTCTTCCAGTTTTGCGAAAAAAGTAGGGCATAGTTATCAATCAGAAGCGATTGTCTTACAGTTGGAAATAAATAAAGCTCAGAATGAAGCTAGTTTAAAAAAACTTATCATCACCGAATTTGAAAATGTTTACAAGAAAGAATATGGCAAGAAAGAAAAGGATGAGTATTTAGATGTGCTTAAGGCTGTGTTGAAAGATGTTCTGGGTCTAGACGGGCTTGCAGTACAGGCGCTAGAAGGAAAAGTGACTAGTATGATAATGGCAGAAGATATTAAGGACAAATACTCTTATTTATGATATAATAGCTATATTCCTATACAAAAGAGGGTGATTTTATGACTATAGCTAAAAGGGTATTATTGTCTTGTTTATTTATCAGCAGCATTGAGTATAAGCTAAACACTCTCTATAATAAATCCAATGTCCCCATCGTCTAGGGGTTAGGACGTTGCCCTCTCACGGCAAGAACAGGGGTTCAAATCCCCTTGGGGACGCCATTACAATTCAATCACGTTTAATCCTGGCACTCGGCTAAACTCTTGGTAATTACTTGTTAATAATCCATATCCGTTGGCTAATGCAGTGGCTGCAATCATTAAATCATGTGCTCCAATCAGTTGTCCTTGCTCTGCAAGATACGCATACACTTCTGCATGTAACCGTGCTACTTCGAGCGTAAAATCGATAATCGGAATTTCATTTATAATGGTTTCCACAAAAGCAGAGCGTTTTAATCGTCGTGCTTCCGTATTAGCACGACAAACTCCCATTAATAGTTCCGATGCGGTGACCACACTGATATAAGCTTCTTCGTCAGTACTTTGCCATTCATCAAAACAACGGACTATTCCTTGTTTTTCAGCACGAATAAAGACACAAGTATCTAAAACTAATCCCATGGATCGTGCTCCGATTTCATTTCAAGACGAATTTGCTCGATATCTTTTGCAAATCTTTCTTGATCTTCCTTATCCAGTTGTGGCAAACGTTTAAAGAGTGCGTTCAAATTAGCTATCTTTATCCCCGTTTTTTTACTCGTTACGGGTATCATTTGCGCAATAATTTCCTTGCCACGCCTGATTTTGAGATAATGCGAGCTGGCTCGTATACCCCCCGGC
>CBFGYT010000087.1:0-6247 GCA_965653065.1 uncultured bacterium
ATTGCATTTCTTCTGATTTTTGCAAAGCAGACAATAGATATCGATGTGCTTTATTTAAATCTCCATAGCCATAGTAGTACATAGCAAAATACAAATCACATGCTACAGATGTTTCACACACCGGTAATCCTGCATGAATGACCTCTTCTAACAGTGAAAAATGTTTCTTAACTTCTTTCAGTTGAGCACGTGCCAATTGGGCTAATGAATAATGCAGTAGAGCAATCGCTTTAGGGGAACTCCCAATATAAGGCGACTTCTCATCAAAAGATATTTTTGAATTCAAAATTTTAGCCGTATAATCCTCAACGCGTTGATAATCACCAATAGGCCACGCCAAGTGCATCATGAGCAAATGAACATCCATCATAAGTTGATCAAAGTCTTGTGGCTGCATCTTTTTCTTCGCTGTATCACATAACAATAGAATGTCATCCATTATTTGCAGTCCTGCATGGCATTGGTTAGACAAGAAACAAAGAAGCCCAAACCACAGCTTTACTGTAATAGTAGTAACAATATTTTCATGGTTTTGATTTTCTTGTTCTAAAGCCCCTAATGTGTCAAACATTTGTTCTATTTTAGCTGCCGCAAACAATCCATAGACATACATCATCTGTGTATGCGAATAATGTGAAAAGTAACGATGCTTTTCTTGTGCAGATAATTGCTCATAACAATATTTAGCTTCTAATGGCACCGACAAATATTGTGCTACCTGAAAATGAAGGGTGGGTTCATAGGGAATGAGTGCATCATAGTATTCTACGGCTTTCCCCCATAAGGCACCCGCTTGGCAATGATGGGCTAAAATAGTATAATAGCTCTTTATATGATCTTTCTTATATATTTCTATCTTTTCAGCTAATCTTCTATGGTATTTCTGTTTATCTTTTTTTAATAAACTCTCATAAGCCACTTCATAAATATAGTTATGTAAGAAAGTATAACGTGGCTCTGGTATCAGAGTTACTTCATGAATGAATCCTTTTTCTGACAAGAACGATAACATTTCTTTAAAGTTACTATTGTCTTTATCGTCTTCTCGAATATACTCCAAGAATGACAATGGAAATGACTTTCCAAGTATTGATGCTTGTAATAAAAGTTGTTTCTCATTGAACGATAACTTATCTATTCTGGCTGTTACCACACCGCGAACAGACAAGGGCATTTTATCTAACTTTAATTGCTTAGCAGCAGAATATCCGCCTTTTATATTTGGATTCACATCGCCACTATCAATTAACATGTTGATATATTCTTGGATTAAAAAAGGGCTACCTTCAGATAATGAAATAACGCGCTCTCTTACTTCAATCATATCCATTTCTCCGGGCAACAACTCTTTAGCTAGCTTACCACAGGTATTTGTATCTAATGGATGTAAAACAATATCTTCACATTCTTCTCCAAACCATTCTTTAAATGAAAACTCACTTCTATGATTTAAAATAAATAAAATCGCATGCTCTTTTATCATAGATGGAATAGCCTTTAAAAATGCCAACGTTTCATCATCGCACCATTGTCCATCATCGAGAGTAATGATCAAAGGCGCTTTTTTACTGAGGTGAATCAAGCACTCCGATAAACTATTAAATAGAATTTTCTTCTGAACTACCATCGATGTTTTATTCCATTCTGATTCTTCTACTTCCACATCTAATAAGGCTAATATAGATTCAATTGCAAATCTCTCACTAAACTGAAACTGTGACAATAATTTTCTCAGCCATTTTTCTTGTTGCTCATCAATCACTTCTGACTCAATAGAAAACAGTGTGTTTGCTAATTTCTTTAATGTTGAAAAACTTTCCTTTTGCTCATAAGCAGAAGCAGAAAATGCATGCGTCATGGCGCCTTGCTTTTCTGCTAATTGGCTGAATTCAAATGCCAAACGCGACTTTCCTAACCCCGCCTCTGAATTGACACCAATTAAATAGCCTCTCTTCTTTTTTACAGCACTATATTTTTCCAAAAAATTCTTTAATTCTTTTTCTCTACCTACAAAAGTTGTTTTGATGTAAAGTGTTTTTTCTAAATGGCTGCGCACCGAATCTGTTTTTATTCCCGTCAATGCATAGGTTAAAATTGGTTTGTTAAAGCCTTTAATGGTCTTACTTCCTAGTGCAACAGAATCAACGTAAACTTTGACTAGGTTAAAGGTGTATTTACTTAATTGAATTTGATTTAACTCTGCGGTTTGCATCATTCGCGCTGCTAGATTAACCGATGCCCCTATTACATCATAGCTATGAAAAGCCTTCCCACCTATCTCATCTATCACAACCTCGCCACTATTAATTCCCATTTTTATCCCTACAGGAATAACTTTCTCTTTAAATTCTTTTTGTATAGTATAAGCCGCTAGACACGCACGTAATGGATGCTCTTCCTGTGAAATCGGTGCGCCAAAAATAGCATATAGCGTATCCCCCGGTCTTTTTAAGATTAGCCCATCAAACTGAGATACAGTTTGTTCAACCAAATCCATCGCGGCTCTCAAATGAGTATGTTCTTCTGAAATTAATTTTACAAATACACTGGTAACATATTTACGCTCTCCGGGGAGAGAAAAATCGTTGGTTATTTCCTTTTCTTCATGCGTGATCACATCCAATTGATTGTCATGGAAAGAGCGTAGTTCTTTTTCTGCTTTGCTTGATAAGTGCAGTAAAGGATAACAAATTAACTTTGTTTGGTCTTCCAGAATAACTTCTTGCGCAGTGCTTACTATCAATAATTCTGCTAATTCATCATACGTTACCACTGAAACAATGACCCCATCCACTGGCGCATAATCTTGAATCTTTTGAGCGATGGTAATGCTATTTTTCTCTTCCCATCCCTTTTCATCCTTTTCTATATCTATTTTTGCACTATGCATCCCCACTCGTGCATGGCATCTTCTGTCCATAGAGTGTAATAACTTTTGCAGCAGCAATGCGGCGAAACATCCTCGTAAAGAATGATTTTCATTTCTAAAAAACGCGACCAGACCATCCCCTGTGAATTCTCGAATAACACCGCCATATTTTTTAATTGCTTGCGACATCACTTCGATTGAGGGTTCCATCCATTCACGTGCATCTTCCACATCCATTTCACTTATGTTTTTAGTGGATTGATAAATGTCGACACATAAAACAGTTAAATTACACGTATTTTTAACGGCTTGCGAAGAAGCCAATTCCTTTGTTTTAGAATTTTTCATCTTTTTGTCATCTAGGCTATGTATAGATGAGCCTTTTTTTTGAGTGGATATGTTCTTTTTTGCTATCGAATGATCCACCTTTATATTTTTGGAGCTACGCATGAAGCCCTCCTCTTTATTATAACGAAAGAAGCTGGTTACGGTTACATTTCTTACAGTTACTTTCTATTTACTTTTAACAAGTATAGGTCTAAATTCATATAAATGCTAAACAGCTTAGCTTAAGGATTAATTAAAACATCTATACACTATATTATATTTACAGTATACTCTTTGTAATATAAGTCTTATTGAATCATTATCTTTGATAAAAGGAGAAAAAAATGGTTTCTTGTGTTAAACATGTGTGTGTCCCGGTGGCTGATCAAGCGCGCGCGCTAAAATTTTATACTGAACAGTTAGGCCTTGTCGTATCGACAGATGTCGATTGCGGCGATGGACAACGCTGGATTGAATTAGATTTGCCTGATGGAAATACTCACGTGGTATTGTCGGGTGATAAGGACCAGCAAGATCGTGTGGGTACCATGCAAAATATTATTTTTGCAAGCCAAAATATTGCGGAAGATTATAAAAAATTAAAACAAAAAGGTGTGCAATTTACACAAGAACTTGTTGAAGAATCTTGGGGCACGTACGCTATTTTTAAAGATAGTGAGAACAATCAATTTGTATTGTCTGAAACAGATTAGGCGTCTATACCAACCGCACTTGAAGATGCGAGATTTTAGCTGAAGATCATTTATTCTTGGCTTAAGCACAGATCCTTAATTTCACCTCGATCTACCCCCTCTCCCGCGTTAGGCGCTTTGCTGGTATAACGACGCTTTTTGCGGGAGAGGGTTGGGGAGAGGGCTAGCGTGATGTTTCCATGCCCTCTCCCCAGCCCTCTCCCGCAAGATGGTATCATTATAATAGCAAAGCTTCTAGCGCGGGAGAGGGGGTAGATCTCGCTTATCTCACGGTTTGACTTTAGATTCACATATAGAGTCACTATATTCAAGGAGAGGAGGTAGATCTCGCTTTATCTCACTTATCTCGCATTTCGATTTTAGATCCACATATATAGCACCACATTCAGATTGCAAACCACACTATTCCCACTCAATCGTCGCCGGCGGCTTACCCGTTACATCATAGACCACCCGCGATACCCCAGAAACCTCATTGACTATGCGATTGGAAATACGATCTAATAACTCATAAGGCAAATGTGCCCAATGCGCCGTCATAAAATCAATCGTTTGCACGGCACGTAAGGCAATCACATAATCGTATTGTCTAGCATCGCCGACAACACCAACTGATTTTACCGGTAAAAATACGGCAAACGCTTGATTGACTTTATAATACCAATCCGCTTGTTGTAATTCTGTCATAAATATATGATCAGCGTGTTGTAATATGGTCACATATTCAGGCAAAACTTCGCCTAAAATGCGCACGCCTAATCCAGGCCCTGGGAACGGATGGCGATACACCATTTCATAGGGCAAGCCTAATTCTAAGCCTAACTTGCGTACTTCATCTTTAAATAATTCGCGTAAAGGCTCTATCAATTTAAAGCGCATGTCTTTAGGCAAACCACCCACATTATGATGCGATTTAATGACGTGCGCGCCTGTCGACGCATGCGCCGACTCAATAACATCGGGATAAATAGTACCTTGCGCTAAATAAGTAAAATCACCAATTTTTTGTGATTCGCGATCAAATGTTTCAATAAAGACACGACCTATAATTTTGCGTTTTTCTTCAGGGTCGTTTACACCTTGCAAGGCGCTAAAGAAATGCTGTGACGCATCGATGGCAATCACTTCCACGCCTAAATTCTTGGCAAATACTTGCATCACTTTATCACTTTCTTCGTGGCGCAATAATCCTGTATCGATAAACATACACGTTAATTGTTTGCCAATGGCTCGATGCAATAAAGCGGCGACGACCGCAGAATCAACGCCGCCTGATAAGCCTAACAATACGCGTTTGTCTTTCACTTCATTACGAACAGCTGAAATTGATTCGTCAATAATATTTTGTACGGTCCATAAATTTTCACAACCACAAATATCGTGAATAAAACGCTGTAATAAGCGTAACCCTTGTGGCGTATGCGTGACTTCGGGATGAAATTGCAAACCATAATAGCGTTTCTCATCATTCGCCATAATGGCATGCACAGAGTTCTCACTAACGCCCACCGCATTAAATCCACTAGGCATATGAGTGACGCGATCGCCATGACTCATCCACACATCTAATTGTGGTTCGCCACTGTCTTCTAAATAACGATCTTCTATGCCTTGGGTTAATAAGCATGATTGTTTTAACGTTACTTTAGCAGCACCATATTCACGATGAGCCGAACTTTCTACTGCACCGCCAAACTTTAAGGCCATCGCTTGCATACCATAACAAATACCTAACACAGGCACGCCTAAGTCAAATACACTATTCGCAATCGTTGGACTATTATCGCCTAAAGTGCTTTCTGGGCCTCCCGATAAAATAATCCCTTGCGGTGCAAATGCCCGGATCCATTCATCTTTCACACGCCATGGCACAATTTCACTATAGACACCACACTCGCGCACGCGTCTGGCTATCAATTGTGAATATTGCGAGCCAAAATCAATGATTAAAATTTTTTGTTGGTGACTATGCATGGTAAACCCTTGTTATTTATTCAGCGATGGGATAATTCGGTGGCTCTTTGGTAATAGCCACATCGTGTACATGACTTTCATGAACACCGGCGCCAGTGACGCGCACAAATTTAGCTTGTGTGCGTAACGCTTCGATCGTGGCTGAACCGGTATAGCCCATACCCGCTCGTAAACCGCCTAATAATTGCGTGATCACACCTAACAATGGGCCTTTGTATGGCACACGCCCTTCGACCCCTTCGGGAATTAATTTTTCTAATTCTCTAAATCCATCTTGAAAATAGCGATCGCTAGAGCCGTGCTGCCCCGCCATAGCGCCTAACGATCGCATAGCACGATAAGTTTTATAACTACGACCTTTATA
>CBFGYT010000088.1:0-6233 GCA_965653065.1 uncultured bacterium
ATTTTAATTGAATGCAGTAGTTACAAAGAAAGGTAAAAGTACCATTTTAGAGTGAGCTCCCCGCGTGCGCGGGGATGACAAGCTGCGTAAAGATAACTGTCTAGTCAAGATAAGCAACTGTAATAGCTATTTCTTCAACCGTATCGCCACACAACCGCGCACAAAAGCACCATCATCACATAAGATCCTATCGCTTAATGGAAAAGCACAGCCGGCTGCGGCAAAACGTGGATCTACCGTGGCTAAAGTATGGCTGAATTGAATATTCTTTTGCGAGCCATTGTAATTATGGTAAGTGGTAAAATCGATTTTATCGCCAATGTCTAGCCACACTTTGTTATTATGATCGGGTGTTAATTGTTTTAAGCCTATGTGTAACTCAACTAGCAAGCGTTGCAATTCACTTAACTTATGTGTCACCGTGGCGATATTGCGCGTTCGCGGCGATGTGGCAAAAGTAGTGGGATATTGATTCGCATAATACACTGGTAGAGCATTCATATCATTTATATTAAAATAAGCGGGATGCAAAATTGTCGGATAGTATTTCGTTAAACCATACACTTCAATAAAAATGCGTTGTAAAAACTCTAGCGGTAAATACGTTTCATCGACTGCTGGCGTAAACCCTGGCGCAAGGCCGGCAGCAATTTTATATAGATGAGACACTGTGTCAGACAAATAAGGGTCCAATTTAATATTACGCTTTTTTTGCGCTTCCGTTAACGTCATACTCATATAAACGTCTGAAACACCTTTTAAGTAAAGATTTTTCATAGCATAGCGATAAATATAAATTAATATTTTTTGCCAGGCGGGATCGGTTTTAGCGGCTTGCACAAATCGACGGCAAAAATAAACAAAACTCATTTGCCACGTGCAGCCGGCATTCGGATCTTTAGCTAAAGCGGCGAATAATTCTCCATGTTGATATAATTGACTGGGCCGGTGATTGCTAATGGCAAATTGACGGCGAATGTTATTAAAATGGTAAGTGCTACTGATGGGCGGCAACATGATGGCCGAGCGACAACCCGCCACACAATGGATGACAGAATTGACTTCATGATCGTAATCATACAGCACACGTTTAGTAGAAGCTAAATCTCCTGTAGATAATAGCCAAAACGGCAACGTCAAATTATATTGCGGCCGATCAAAAAAACATTCCGCTGTATTGGTTAATACCATAGAAAACGGTGCGGACAATGCGCCATAGCCTAAATCATCCACCATTTCGCGCGGAAAATGGTGCGCTTCATTTAACGGTAGAAATTCACCTTGCATAGTCGGCATAAAAATAGTTTTATCATCGCCGATTAAAGTGCCGTAAGGATAATACGCGAGATAAAAAGCAAATTCATCGCTGGGCGATACTTCATCTATCAAGCGACACAATTCGGGATTGGCTTTTTCTACATAACTGCGCACTTGCTGCCACGTTAAGCGTGCCAATCCTTTGCCTTCGTCTTGAGTACTATAAACACTTGAAGTCAATGACATAACAGGCGCTCCTGGTTAGCGTTTTCACAAAAAACAGTGTACATTAAAGCAACATTATTTTCAAAGTAAGGCTGGCGAGTACTTTTGTAGATTATATCGCATTGTCTTATGAATTTCCCCTGTAAAATGTCAGAGCAAAATAGAGGCAAAATTAAAAAACCTCTGTTTATGGTCAATAAATAGACTAAATATATTTTCTTTGTGCAGTAAAAGTGATACAATGCTGTCACAAATTTGTTCAAATTGGCAAACAAATTTCTGGTGTCATTTGTACGTTTTAACAGCAGTTCATTGATTTATATGAAAAAAATATTAATAGTTGCGCCAGCTTGGGTTGGCGACATGGTCATGGCACAAACCTTGTTCAAACGACTGAAGGTTGTTCATCCTATGGCTGAATTACATGTGTTAGCACCTGCGTGGACCGCTGCTATTGCCGAAAAAATGCCGGAAATCAGTTACGCCCATATTTTACCATTAGGTCACGGCATATTTGCTTTGCCAGAGCGGTGGCGGATTGGTCGGCAGCTTTGTCGTCAACAATACGATTTAGCGATTGTATTACCGAACTCGTGGAAATCCGCGTTAATTCCTTTCTTTGCCGGCATTCGCCATCGTCGTGGTTTTGTGGGTGAAATGCGGTATGGCTTATTAAACGATAGTCGCGCTTTAGATAAAGCACAATATCCCTTGATGATAGAACGCTTCATGGCGTTAGCTGAAGAAAAAAATGCGCCATTAACCAAACCCTATCCGCACCCGAGTTTGCAAGGGGATCTGGCCAATGCGCAGCAATTAAAACAACAATTGAATTTAGTGAGTGATAAACCGATTGTGGCGTTGTGTCCAGGAGCAGAATATGGCCCGGCAAAACGCTGGCCTATGCCTTACTATGGAGAATTAGCCAAACAATTACAACAGTTAGGGTATGCCGTTTGGTTAATGGGATCTAAAAAAGATGAATCTTTAGCCGCAGAAATTTTGACGGTAGCGCCTGACTGTCAAAACTTATGTGGGCGAACTAATTTAAAAGAAGCGGTAGATCTGTTAGCAACGGTCAATGCCGTTGTGACCAACGATTCTGGATTAATGCATATTGCTGCCGCACTCGATAAACCGATGGTGGCAATTTATGGCTCCTCATCTACCGCATTTACACCGCCCTTAAGTAAGCAAGTTGAAATCGTAAAACTATCTTTACCCTGTAGTCCGTGTTTTAAACGCGAATGTCCTTTGGAGCACTTGAATTGTTTAAAACAAATTGAACCCACACGCGTGTTGCAAGCACTGCAACAATTATTAGCTAAAACGGAGTGTGTGGCATGACAACGGTAGACAAGCCAGCAACAAAGTTACCAGTTGAAAGACGAAGGGTCTTAATTGTGAAAACCTCTTCGTTGGGCGACATAATCCATACCTTACCCGCACTAACAGATGCTATGCGCATGTATCCTAATTTAGAAGTCGATTGGGTTGTCGAAAAAAATTTTAGTGAGCCGTTGCGTTGGCATAGCGGCGTTAAAAACATTATTGAAATTGAGTTTCGCAAATGGCGCAAAACACCGTGGCAAGCGTGGCGGCAAGGGCATTGGCAAACATTGATAAAAACAATACGCCAAAAACACTATGATATTATTATCGATGCGCAAGGATTAATAAAAAGTGCATTGATAACGCGGTTAGCAAAAGGCAAACGTCATGGCTTAGCGAGTCAATCGGCACGAGAGCCGTTAGCGGCGTGGCTGTATCAACAACGGCATCGCGTAGATTGGCAACAACATGCAATAGAGCGAGTTCGTGCCTTGTTCGCACACGTTTTCAATTATCCTATTCCTAAAACGGTAGCAGATTATGGTATTACAGATTATTTTAAATCGTATGCTACCAAAGAAGCAGAGTATATTGTATTTTTGCATGGGACAACGTGGGATACAAAATTATGGCCACTCACACATTGGCAAGCATTAGGAAAACAGTTACACGCAGCGGGTTATCAGATCCGTTTGCCCTGGGGGAATGACAGTGAAAAGCAGCGTGCAGAAGCCATTGCTGCGGTATGTGCGGGACAAGTGTTACCACGCATGACTTTACATGACATTGCCATACAATTATTCAATGCTAAAGCCGTGGTGGCAGTCGATACGGGGTTAGGGCATTTAACGGCAGCATTAGCAAAACCCGCTATTTCATTATATGGCGCGAGTGACGCCAACAAGACGGGTGCTTATGGAAAAAATCAATATCATATGAGTGTGCAATACGATTGTGCGCCGTGTTTACAACAAACTTGTCGGTGGGTGAGCGCAAAAGAAGAGCCGCCCTGTTATCAAACTTTAACGGCTAATACAGTGATGCAAAAACTAAAACCATTGTTGCAGCCAGAGGTCATACTATAATGCAACGTTTATGTTTTGTCGTGTTTCACTATGATGGTCATAGTGAATTGCAACGAGAGTTTTTAACGGCTATCACTCATGCCGCCGCAGCCGGACATTCCATTGATGTGTATGCCTTAGAATGGCGTGGCTCTAAACCGGCTAATGTAACCCTTCATGTCGTGAAAAAACCTAAAGCGCCTTTTGCCAGGCAGTATGCTCATTTAGCACGATCGATACATCTGGCGCGTGTTGAGCAGCCTTATGATTGCATCATTGGTATCAATGCTATTCCGGGATTAGATATTTATTATGCCAAAGAACCTTGTGTGGCGGAAGTTGTACAAGGCTCTAGACGCTATCGTCCACGACATTCTCAACGTTTACAATTTGAGAAAAGTATTTTTTCAGTGAATAGCCCGTGTCAGATTATTTCGCCTAGTTTAATGATATTGCGCGCTATTAAGTCGCATTATCGTACGCCTGCGAGTCGTTTGCATTGGCTGTGTCAAGAAACGTGCGAACAAACCAGTACCAATGTGCATATTCATCCGTTAGCTCCTGGACAAACTTTGGGGGAAAGTTTGAGTGAATATATACTGGCTTATTTACAACAGCCCAAATTATTACAACCCTTTGGTGTGAATGCGGTGATGGCAGAGTATGGTTGTGAAAACAAATTATTTGATCGCATTATGCAATTGACGGGTCAAGTCGTACGCCATAAAGAAGGGCGTAAAACGTTGCGTTTTGAATATGGGGGTGAAGGGTTTTATGCTAAATTACATAAAGGCATTGGGATAAGAGAATGGTTTAAAAACTGGTTATCTTTGCGGTCACCTATTGTGAGTGCACGTACTGAATGGAAAGCCATAGCCAAATTAAAATCGCTAAAATTACCGACATTGGATGCAGTGGCTTTTGCAGAGCATGGCCATATTCCTTTTAAACGCAAATCTTTTTTAATGACACGTGAATTATTAGATGTACAAAGCTTAGAACAGTACTGTCAGGAATGGCGAGCACATCCACCGACTACGCTTGAAAAAAGAAAATTAATCCGCTATGTGGCGAATTACGTAAAAACCATGCATGATGCGCATTGGTTTCATCGTGATCTTTATGTGTGCCATTTCTTAAAAGCGCTGAATGAAGAAGATAAGTGTTATTTAATTGATTTACATCGCATGCAACATAAAATGTTTACACATCGTTGGCGAATTAAAGATTTGAGTGCATTGTACTATTCTGCTTTAGAGTACGGTCTTACTGAACGGGATATTCTGTATTTTATTAAATGTTATAGCGGTAAAAAGTATTCTACGCAAGAAAGATTATGGAAAAAAATTGAGAAGAAAGCATTTGCATTACGAGTCAAAGAACTGAAAGAGGGTGTGGAATGACAATTCAGTTACACTTGAACAAAGACATGACAGCGGAAGAATTACGTTTATTCTCAACCGTAGATGCTATTCGCCAGCAAACTGAAAAAGCCACGCGCATTACGCAAGGTCCTTATAACCAAGTGTGGCGATTACAACACAGCAATGGACAAAATTATTATATTAAAATCTATCACAAGCGAGGGCGTTATTTGCGTCGCTATTGTGCACGGAGTCGCGCACGCGGCGAATGGGAAAACTTGGCTTATTTTAAGCAACAAGGGATTTTAGTGCCTGACGTTTTAGTGTATGGGGAATCTTCTAAACGCAAGAATTATCAAGGAGGCTTTTTAATACAGCGTGAAATTTCAAATAGCCAAGATTTATCGCATAGTGGCAAGTCGCAAGCGGCATGGCTACAAGATCCCATTTGTAGAAAGCAAGTGTTATTACAAGCAGCAAATTATTTGCGGCAATTACATAACAAACGATTTATTCATAAGGATTTTAAATGGTAATATTTTAGTTAAGATGGATCCAGAAAAAGCAGTCTATTTAATTGATTGCCCTCTAGGACAACGGCATTTTGGGTTTAGATATACAGTAGGTCAATGCCATGACTTGAGAGATTTTGATAAAGGATCAAAAAAGTTTTTATCGCGTACGGATAGATTGCGTTTATATTTGGCCTACCAACAACGGAAAAAATTAATGAAACAAGATAAACATCTGATTAATAAGATTTTGGAGCATGGACGTGAATAAAGAATATATTGCAAAAGACTGGCAGGACGCATTGACCCAACAGAATCTACACTCTTTTGATGACATTTGGCAATTAGAACAAAATTGGGTAGAAGCGCCTAATCAACGTCGTGGTGGTTGGAGCGGCGTTTGTCGTATTGAATTTAATGATAAGCAAGGAACAAGAAAGGCTGCTTTTTTGAAAAGACAAGCACATCATAAATATTAC
>CBFGYT010000089.1:0-6220 GCA_965653065.1 uncultured bacterium
AACCAGTTTTTCTAGAACAATGGTAACTAGAAATTGTCAAAATTATCTAATGCTTCCTTTCCTTTTACCGTTAGTTTCTTCAAAGTATGGCTGATAAGCGACTGAGGTTCTTCAGCGGACTTATTTTTTTTAGATTTCTCTATTATCAAAAACGAAGCATATTCTTCATAAATTTCTGCAGACAATTGAACCTTATCAATCGGAGAGCAAGCTTCAATATATTGTGTTAACTTAATATTAGGATTATTGAGTAAATTCTCTTTTTCAGAATTTGAGATAGACGCCGTATATAAACCAACTCGTACATGACAAGGCAAGTGGGTGGCGAGTAAATTATATTGTAAGGTATAAGCGGCGAAGCAAGCCATGAGTCCATGATTGTGACCACGAAAAGAAGCGAGCAAACCATCGCCGGTAAATTGTAAAATTTCACCTTGAAATTGTTCGATAGCATGGGATGCGATGGTAAACACTTGTTCTAACCATTCTTTCACTTGCTCTACATCATGTTCACGGCTTAAACGTGAATACTCATTTATATCAGAGCATAAAAATGTTATGCTAGTTGTGCCTTGTTTTGTGTCAGCACCTTTTCGCTGAGTTTTTGCGCGCATTTTATCGCTTCCATTTATTTTAAATCTATATAAATCAATCGGTTAATAAAAGTAACTAAACAGACCTATCTGCCATAAGTTTAGTTTATGTATCTAATTTATCCAGTTTATATTGAATAGTGAAAGTGCTATTTTTTTGAATTGTCTGTTTATCCGCATACAATATTCTGCCATAATAAGCAGATTCTTTTATTGATGAGGACAAATATGGTCAATCTGATCATAGGATTTATATGGATAGCACTCTTGGCTATAACGGCGGGCTTTCTAACCGGTATCTTTGATATTGCCGGCAATGTGATTGTGATCCCATTATTATGGTGTGCGTTTAAATATGCTTTTCATTTTTCACCCTATCTTGCTATGAATATGGCAATTGCCACCAGTGCGGTATTGCTCTTATTTACGGGCGCTTCTTCAGCAGTGAGAAACTATGAGCATGATAAAGCGGAATGGGACTTCTATAGGCACATTGTTCCTTTGATGGCGATTGGTGCAGCAGTCGGAGTTATCTGCGTTAATATTCTTCCTTCAGTGATTCTGGAAAAAGCGTATGCGGTGTTCTTATTGGCATTTTGTACGTATATCTTATTTTTTAAACAAGACTATATTGAAGGACTTCCTGCTACAGAGTTGTCTGATAAGATGCAATTGATAATGGGGTTTGTGATAGGACTACTATCAAGCTTTTTTGGCGCTAGTGGTAGCATATTTATGGTGCCTTTATTTGCTTATTTAAATTATTCACCCCGATTAGTGATTGGTACCGTGGTCATGGGCTCTTTAACCATAGAAGTGGTGAGTGTGGCTGTGTTTGTACTGTTCGCCAATTATCATGATTTACCCATTCGTTATACAATGGCGCTTATTTATGCTCCATCATTACTGTTATTGATCCCCTTAGCGATAATAGGCACGCGTTTAGGCATGCAGTTAACGAATCAATTATCACCACGGTGGTCTACACGATTACTGGTTGTTTTATTGGTAGGATTAAGTATTCGCTTGTTGCTAGGGGACAATATCTGGGGATTATTCCACGTTGATACTATTTCTATTCAAGGAGCGCCATTCTTGAAAGATATGACGTATCGAACTTATGCGTGGCTGGTGAATGTCTCTGGACAAATGTCTAGTTGGGTGATGCAGGTTATTCATCGTTAAGTTTAGAATACAATTAATGCCCTAATTGACATCATCAATACATGCTTAAGGCATTACATGCGAATTTTGATTTGCTTTATTGTGAATTGTCATCCCCGCGCACGCGGGGATCCAGCTTAAATTCAAGTTCTATGCTTCTGTTCACTGGATTCCCGCGTGCGCGGGAATGACAGTACCAGGTTTTTACTTATCTTGATCTGAGATTTGAACGCGCTTTGCCGCAAACAATAAATATAGAACAGGCACCACAAATAAAGTAAAACAAGTTCCCACTAAAGTACCCAAGACAATCACCATGCCCATATCAAAACGCGCCACTCGACCCGCGCCAGAAGATAAGACTAAAGGCAAGCCACCAAATACAATGGCAAGAGTCGTCATTAAAATCGGACGCAAGCGAATTTTCGCAGATCCCATAATCGCACTGATTTTATCGTGCCCTTGTTCTTGCAACGTATTGGCAAATTTTACCAACAAAATACCATGTTTACTGATTAATCCGGCTAAAGTTAATAAGCCAATTTGTGTATAGATATTAATAGTTGCAATATTAAATTTTATCGGCAGTAAGGCTGCCATAATGGCCATAGGCACACTGCCTAACAAGATAATAAAAGGATCGCGAAAACTTTCAAATTGCATGGCCAAGACAATAAAGATAGCAATAAACGCCGCTAAGAATAGCCACAACATGCGATTGCCTTCTTGTTCATATTGTCGCGACGAGCCACTTACATCAGAAATAAATTGATTTCCCAACAAACTCTTACTTTGTTGCGACAAAAAAGCTAAGCCTTCAGAAATACTATGTCCTGGTGCCATCACACCACTTAATGTCACCGAATTCATTCTTTGAAATTGGTTAAGAGAAGAAGGTTCTACTTCGGTGTGTAAAGTCACTAAAGCAGCTAAAGGAATGAGTTTACCGCTCTGTGAGCGCACTTGAATTTGATTTAAAATTTCTGGGTTAATCATTTTAGGCATCAAAGGTTGCAATACCACTTGATAGGTTTGGCCCTGTAGATTGAAATATTGGGAATACCCAGAACTATATAAAGAAGAGACTGCTTGAGTAATTTCATCCATAGTGACATTCATGGCCGCTGCTGCAGTGCGATCAATATCGATATGCAATGTGGGTTGGTCATAACTTAAATCGTCATCAACAAATTGAAATAAACCGCTAGATCGAGCCGCTTTTTCTAATGTTTGTGCTGCCTCATATAAACTTTTATAATTACCAATTGACTTTAATACAAATTGCACGGGCGCACCACCGCCAGGTGTGGGGAGAGAGGGCGGTAAAAAGGTAAAGGCTTTTAAATCGGCAATGCCATTCAATGCATTTTGTAATTGCGGCTGAAATTGCATGGCAGAGACAGAACGTTCATCCCACGGTTTTAACGACACAAACGATAAAATCTGATTGCTGGCGGGAATGCCATTGATATAAACATAAGAAGAAATTAATTTATTAAATTGCTGTAAGGTAGGATTTAAAATTTGACTTTCTTTTGCTAGCTCGTTAGGCGGTATAGATTTAGGTGCGGTCGCGATGATTTGTAAATAGCCTTGGTCTTCATTGGGCGCCAATTCCTTTTGCGATGAGATATAAAAATAAACGCATAATCCTAATGCGAGTAACCAAACCGCAAGGATCCAATTTTTATGTTGGATGACGAATTGCAATAAGCGAGCATAAGTTTGTTTGATTGCTTCAAATACAGCTTCGATTTTCTTCACAAAAGGTTGATGCGCATAATCTACATTGATAATGCGTGAGCACATCATCGGCGATAAGGTTAAGGCAGCAATTCCTGACACCACCACACTGCCGGCTAAGCATAAAGCAAACTCAGAGAATAACTTTCCTGTAATACCCGAAGAAAACGCGATGGGAGAAAAAATAGCCGCTAAAGTTAATGTCATGGCAATAATAGAAAAAGCAATTTCCCGTGTGCCGATTAATGCAGCTTGCAATGCAGTCTCGCCATTTTCAATATGACGAAATATATTTTCCATGACGACAATGGCATCATCGACGACTAGGCCTATGGCCAATACCATGGCCAATAGCGTTAGCGTATTAAAAGAAAAGTCTAAACCAAACATCACTAAGCAAATGCCAATGAGGGACACGGGGATAGTAATAATAGGAATAAGTACGGCACGTTTACTGCCTAAAAATAAAAACACCACGATAGAAACGATAATAATTGCTTCAATTAATGTTTTAATTACTTCTTTGATAGATGCTTTAATATAAGTAGCAGAGTTAACCACTTCATGTAATTGTAATCCTTGCGGGAAATTCTTAACGACACTGGGCAGTACTTTTTCAATTTTGCTAATAATAGAGAGGGGATTTGCGCCGGGTTGCGGCATCACTGCCAGCATAGTCACAGGATTGCCGTTATAGAATGCACGTACCGTATCACTGCCATTGATCCCTAAGGCTGCATGGCCCACATCGGACAAATAAGTAGAAATGCCATTGCTGCTTTTAATTAACAAATGATTGAATTCTTCTTCTGTCGTCATATCTGAATTGGTTGTTAAATTCAAACTTTGTGCGGAGCCATAGAGCGTTCCGGGCGCGCCTTGCACACTTTGTGTATTTAAAGCGGTGGCCACATCTTGTGGAGTTAAATTATGAGCGGCTAATGCATTGGGATCTAATGTTAATAACATCGTAAAGAGATTGCCCCACAGAGTGATATCGGCAACGCCATCAATATAAGCTAATTGAGGCTTTACTAATCGCTCTAAGTAATCTAATACTTGTTCGCGTTTCATCAAATCACTGGTAAATCCTAACAATAATACGAATTGGTCATTAGAACTTGCTTTGGTGATCACCGGATCATAAACACCATCCGGTAAACGGCCGCGCACAGAATTTACCTTTTCAGCCACATCAGTCAAAGCAGAATCGGTACTAACGCCATTTTGCATCATGATATTGATCATGCTATTGCCTTGAGCACTGCTGGAAGTCATATAGTCAATGCCTTTAATGCCAGACAAAGCGTCTTCTAATACATTGGTGACAAAGTTTTGCATGGTTTCAGTGCTGGCACCAGGATAAGCGGTTTGAATGCCAATTTGTGGAATTTCAATCGTAGGCAATAATTGCAACGGCAATTGCACGGCTGAAAATAGTCCTGCAAAGATAATTAATAAAGAAAGCGCAATCGAAAAAACAGGGCGTTTTATAAAAAAATCAGTCCAATTTTTCATTATGCATTGTCCTTGGCGAGTTGTACTGGCATGCCATTAAATAATTTTTGTTGCCCGGATACAACAATTTGCTCGTTGGGTTTTAAGCCATTTAATACGATGATATCTGCATCGACACGCTCACCTAACGTGACGGGTCGTTGTGTGACGATGCCTTTGTCATAAACAAAAACCATATTGCCATAAGGATTATAGATAACTGCTTTTTGCGGAATAACCACAGTGAGTTTTTCGGCAGACAGTGGTGTTGCCACAGTGACATACATGCCAGGTACTAAATTGGTATAAGGTGGTGTTACTTTGGCGCGTACTAATACGGTACGTGAATCATTATCCATCGTAGGATTCACCGCTTGAACTAAACCTTGCCAGTGATAATTTTTCGTTTGTGAAGAAGTCGCATGAATGCTTTGTCCGACGGCGATTAAATCGCGAATATGCTCAGGAATATTGAAATCAACAAATAGTGTAGAATTATCTTGTAGTGTGACGACCGCTTCTCCTTCATTAACATATTGCCCGACACTCACTTGTACGACACCTAATGTTCCTGAGAAAGGTGCGGTGATAATCGTTTTATCTAATAATGCTTTATCGTGAGCCAATTGTGCAGCACTTTGTTGCATCGCTGATTTTTGTTGATCAAAATTCGCTTTAGAGACAACGCCTATGCTGCTTAATTTAGAGTAGCGTTGATATTGGGCGGAATCATACGTATATTTTGCTTGATCTTGTTGTACCGTTGCCGCGAGGTCGCCATTTTCTAAGGTAAATAATACTTGCCCTTGTTTAACGATTTGCCCCGAGGTAAATTGAATACTGGCAATTTTGCCGGTGACAGAAGCACTGATATCAGTACCTTGCAATGCTTTGATTGTGCCTATCGTACTAAATGTATTTGCGACATTTCTTTCTGTGACGGGCGCAATTTTAACCAGAGTTGGTGGCATAGCAGAGGGTGCCTGATTTTTTTTATGATGATGCCACCACGTAAATCCTATGCCGACTAAGAGTATGACAATAATACTAATGATTTTTATAAAATGTCGTTTTAATCCAGTGGGCATGATGGGCGGTTCCTTATATATAGATGCATTACATCTAAGTTATGGTTGTGCGAGGTATATATGTGAATCTAAAGTCGAAACGCGCGATAAGCGAGATCTACCCCCTCTCCCGCGCTAGGAGTTTTGCTATTATAA
>CBFGYT010000090.1:0-6219 GCA_965653065.1 uncultured bacterium
AAAGATTAAACGGGAATGATCGCCAACCAATAGATGTGGTAATAAATGAGGATCACAGACGCTACGCCACGCATTATCGCGCCAAGACTGTAGTGTTAAAGGTAACAGTAAGGCAACAACCGGGAGAAGTGCTAATAACCACCAGGGACGTAGCCAATGTAAATATAAAAAATCCATTACACTTCCTCCTTCGATATGAAAGGTTTATTGGAAGCAGACAGTGCGGTTGTGCGTAATTGCGGCCAAGCGCGCTTACATAACAAAGAAAATGCCAGTAAAAAAGCGATGGCTAGAGGCCATGAATATAAAGACTCTTCCGGGCGATATTCAAATTTATCTTGATTTACCGGTTCTAGTTGATTAATGGCATTATAGATTTGGTTTAACTCGGCTGTATTTTTAGCTCTAAAGTAACGACCATTGGTTTTTTCAGCAATGAGTTTTAAAGTATTTTCATCTAAATCTGCGGAAGGGTTAATTGCTTGTGAGCCAAATGCGGTAGGCATTTGAAAATGATCGGAGCCAAATCCTATGGTGTAAACTTTAATATGATATTGACTGGCAAGCAGAGCCGCATCTAACGGATTGAAATGGCCGCTGTTAGAAGCGCCATCGGTTAATAGAATTAATACGCGATTATTTTCAGGCAGATCTTTTAAATGTTTGATCGCTAATGCCATCGCATCGCCTAAAGACGTTAATTCGCCGGCTAATCCTACACTACTGTCATTTAACATCGCTTGTACTGTAGTGCGATCAAACGTTAATGGTGTTTGTAGATAAGCCTTGCTACCAAATAAAACTAAACCAATGCGATCACCTTGTCGTTGTTGAATGAATTGATCGGCGACTTGTTGTAATGCCGTTAAACGAGAAACAGCTTGATGATTCACAGTCATATCTGGAATTTGCATACTTCCTGAAATATCAACGGCTAACATAATATTACGGCCAGCACGCGCAATTTGCATGGGTTTGCCTAACCATTGGGGCCCAGCCGCAGCGACGACTAATAAAACCCAAATGAAAGTGGCTAACCCTAAATGACGCACTGAGCCGCGCACTAATAAAGGTTGATCAGCAAATAGTTTTTGCAGGTGTTGTAGAAAAGGCGCGTGTAAAGCTTGTCCGGAGATAGTTTTGATAGGAGGAAGTAACAACCACAGTAATAATGGTAACGGTAAAAACAATAATATCCACGGAGCTGAAAATGCAAACATATTTCTCTCTTAAGTTAAGTACAACGCTTAATCCATTCTTCAGTGATCTTTAATAGCGGCTCGGGACTTGCCACCGTTTCATTGCCAGGGAAATAGGGCGCGGTTAATAACAAACGGCCTACGTCATGAGTAAAAAGATGTGTGCCACATTGATCATCTAAGAATTTCAACCATTCTTCGCCTGCCAAATGTGCGACTTGAGTACGTTCATGTGTCATTAAAGCAATGCGCCGCAATAGAGTCGATAGATCTTGATAAATAATAGGATAATGTTCTTCAACTAAATTTTGTTGTAAGTCACGTATATGTTGGAGAATACTTTGGCGGCGTAATTGTTTTTTGCGATATTGTTTATAACAATAAGTCAACCAAAAAATAATCGCAAGACTCAATACAGATACAATAAACCAGCCCGGAGCAGGTGGCCACCACGGCAATCCTTGCGGTGCTTGAATATCCCGTAATTGTGACAGCAGTGAAGTTGTTGCATCCGTATCCATGATGATTCCTACATGAAAAGAGGTTTTAATTGCGGAAGTTCTGCTTCCGTGGTCCAAAGAGAAAGGGTTGTCATATTTAAATGGCGCAAAGTGCGCTGTAAATATTGTTCTCGATCATTAATCAATTGCTGATAGCGCTTTTTAAGATTTGGATCATAAGTATTTAAGGTATGCGTCTTGTGTCCATCCGATACGGGATAATACCCTGCGTGAGGCAACATTCTCTCTAGGGGATCTTGCACCAAGATAGCAATGCATTGATTCTTTCGAGCTAATGGTTGCAATCGTGTTGCCAAATGCGGTTGCCACTGCCAAAAATCACTGAAAATAAGAATAAGATTGCCATGCAAATGACGTTGCAATAGAAAATCAAAAGCATGATCTAAACTGTGATTATCTACCGGGCTGGCAGCTTGCTCGCTAGAATCTGCCAATTGTTTTAATAAAGGTAATACGGCGTGTAAGCGATCTTTAGGTGGAACGCTTAATTGTCTTTTTCCAGAAAAAACCAAACCGCCAACACGCTCACCTTGTGCCGCGAAGGCCCAAGCACATAAAGCGGCAGCACGTGCTGCAACAACGGATTTAAAAGCATAACGCGTAGCAAAATACATAGTAGGATTGTGATCGACTAACAGCCAGATAGGACGTTCTTTTTCTTCGTGATACAGTTTAGTGTGTACTTGATCGGTACGCAGCGTGGCGTGCCAATCGATGTGACGAATATCATCACCTGCTTGATAAACACGGGTGTCAGCAAAATCAATACCGCGACCTTGGTGTTTCGATTGCTTTAATCCATGCTGTGTGCTACAGCGCTTACTCGATGTGCGCCATAATAATTGCTGTGCATCATCGCGTAGCGCAATCAATTCTTCTAAACTGACGCGGATCCCTTGATGTGCTGATACAGCATTGCTTGACATGAATACACTCCTGTTAAGGAATAGCCACTAACTGCAATAATTGATCGACGATATGCTCGCTATCAATTCCCTGCGCAATTGCTTCATAGCTTAATAAAATACGGTGACGTAAAATATCGTGCGCAATAGCGTGAATATCTTGCGGTGTCACAAAATCGCGACCTTTTAAGAAAGCCAATGCGCGTGCTGCACGGGCCAAGCCAATCGTGGCTCTGGGGCTCGCACCAAAACGGATCCATTGCGCTAGATTTTTAGCATACGCTTTTGGTTCACGACTGGCCATGACTAATTGCACAATGTATTCTTCTAAGCCTTTAGACAAATGCACTTGTAATACGGCTTGGCGTGCTTCAAAAATAGTTCTGACAGAAGTAATCGGTTTTGCTGCTTGAGGATAAACACTGTTTTCAATCGCTTCACGATGATTTAAATTTAAAATAGCGTGTTCTGTTTTTGCATCGGGATAATCAATTTTCACATACAATAAAAATCGATCTAATTGAGCTTCGGGAAGAGGATAGGTACCTTCATGCTCAATGGGATTTTGCGTTGCCATCACCATAAATAAAGGGGGTAAATCATAGGTGGTACGCCCTATGGTAATTTGTCGCTCACCCATCGCTTCTAATAAAGCGGATTGTACTTTAGCCGGTGCACGATTGATTTCATCGGCGAGGACTATATTATGGAATAAGGGGCCGGGTTGAAAGACAAATTCACCTGTTTGCGGTCTATAGATATCGGTACCGGTTAAATCAGCGGGTAATAAATCGGGGGTAAATTGGATACGATGAAAATCGCCTTCGATACAGTCGGCTAATGCTTTAATAGCGGTGGTTTTCGCTAATCCTGGAGCACCCTCGACCAATAAATGACCATCTGCCAATAAAGCAACCATTAACCGCTGCATGAGCGCTTCTTGTCCCAACACGCGTTGGTTCAAATACTGCAATACATGCAATAAAGGCGTCAATGTTCTGTGCAAATTTTGGTCTTTTACGGTATCCATATGGTCATTTTCTCCCCGGCAATGCCTTAACCAAGTATTATCACTGAGGCGAGATTTTACCCTTTTTTTGCGCAAGGGGCAATAGGGCTGTTTTTACGAAAAAAGAGATAGACTCAACATCATAGTAAATTTCTTGCATTTTCAATAGGGATACGGCAGAATGAACGTGCAAAAGAAGGGAAACGTGCGGGCGAGTTATGCATAAATGGAATTATAAGCAGTTAAAGTACATATTATTGGGAATAGCCTGCCTAGCAAATACCATAGCGATTGCGCGAACGGATACAGTAGAGCCCGTTGATAACAGTGCCGATCTGTATACGCCTGGTTCTACCAACATTTACACGCCGGGCAATTTATCTTCCACTAGCCAAAATGTAACGCCAGCATCTAAACCTAGCATCTTTACTCGTAATACCGATAAAAATGTTGCCAACAATCCGATCAATAAAGAGATTATGGATAAAGACAGGCCGTCGCCGCCTAAAGATCTCAGTTTGCGCGAAGCCATCTTTTTAGCGCTGCGTTATAATCCTAATGTGGCCAATGCAGAGTTAAATCGCGTCATACAAAAATTTAATTTACGCGTAGCGCAATATAATTTCGAAGTGCAATATGCTTTAAATGGAACCTTTAATGAAAACCATACTATTGTGAGCGGGGATAGTAGCTATACACGAGGAAGTACTTTAACGCCTACCGCCACTTTAAATGGAGATTATGGTACTCAATATAGTTTAACGAGCAATAATCCTAAAGATTGGTTAGATCAAAAATATTATAATCCCGGATTAGATCTAGCAATCACGCAACCATTAATGCGCGGCTTTGGTAAAGAAGTTACTTTAGCCAGTTTGTATAACGCACAAGATACTGAAAAACAAAATCAATATCAATTTGAGCAAACTATTATTTCAACGGTAGTCACCGTCACTAGCAATTATAATTCGTTAGTGCAAAATCAAAATAATGTTATTATTGCTAAAGAATCATTAGATAACTTACAAGAAAGTTTACAAAATGATGAAGCCTTAATTAATGCTGGGCGTAGAGCTAAAGCAGATCTATTGCAGTCACAATCGTCTTATGCCAGCGCTAAAGTCACTTACCAGAATAGTTTACAGCAGTTAACCACCGCAAAACTAGTATTGATGAATACATTGGGCTTGAGTGAAAGTATTGCTTTTTCTGTTCCCAATGATCTTGATTATACGCCCTTAAGACCCGATTTTGAAAAATGCTATCAGATCGCATTAAAAAATAATCCTGTTTACCTCAGTACTTTATTGTCTTTAAATATTGCTGAGCGTACTCTGTTAGTCGCCAAAGACAGTGCACGAACACAACTGAACTTAAGTTTAACGGGTTCTACAGGAAATGGCTCTGGTGGGCCACCTAATGATGGATTTAGAAGTTTAACCAATAATAAAAATACCGAACTAGGAGCCGGTCTTACCTTAAATGTACCGATTGATGATTATACCTTAAAGCAACAAATTGTGAATGCAAAAATTGGCTTACAACAGACACAAATTAATATTGAAACTGCTACACGGCAATTACGTATCGCTATTTATAATGATGTTACTACAGTAGATTCCAACTTAGATGCGTATGAATTGGCAAAACAAGCGGTAGTGCTACAAGAATTAAATCAAACAAAATTATTGGCAAGACAAAAGCTAGGCTTAATTAGTGCTTTTGAAGTCACACAAAATCAAACCACGTTAAATGCATCTAAGCAGCAAGCGGTTTCCTCGAAAATTGCATATCTGAATTCATTAACACAACTTTACCAAGACATGGGAGTGACATTAGACAAATGGAATATTATAGTAAAATACTAAAAAAAGGATTTACTCTTGCTGTCATGTTGATGGCAACTGTTTTTCTATTAAATGGTTGTGGCGGTAGTAAAAATAAAGAATTGCAGAAAACATATGTTGTAAAGAAAGCTACAATCGCCACCCCCCTTTATTTCTCAGGAACTATAAAGCCATACTCAATAGTTCCGGTTATTTCTCCCGTTGATGGGGTGGTGCAAAATAAAAATTTTCAATATGGAGAAGAAGTGAAAAAAGGACAAAGATTAGTAACTATCTATTCTGAATCCTTAGGGAGTGATTTTCAACAAGCACTAACAGATTTTTTCAATCAATTAAATGATTATAATGTGCGGAAAAAAACATTACTATCGAATGAACAGTTATATAAAATGGATTTTATTTCTAGAGATGAATATGACTTAAGTGTACAAAATGAAAAGCAAGGTTATATTGCGTTAACGGTAGCTAAGGAAAAATTAGCAGCGCTTTTTGATAAACTAGGGCTAAAACAACAATTAAAAGAAACTGACTTTACCAATAAAGAAGAAGTAAAAAAATATTTAGTTGAAAAGCACAATACGATTAATATATTTGCGCCATTAAACGGTATTGCGACAGCATCACAACAAACAAGTGACAGCGGTGATAGTGTTAAGCCCGTAGACAATGGTGCACAAGTCAAAGCAGGGCAGACCATTGTTTCTATAGGCAATGTGCAAGGATTTTCCGTTGAAATTG
>CBFGYT010000091.1:0-6155 GCA_965653065.1 uncultured bacterium
TCTGTGCTTAATCCAAGATTAAATGATGTTCAGCACACAACAAGCTAAAATTTCGGCTTTCATGTTCCGTGTTTAATCTCGCATTTCAAAGTAAAATGGATATATAAATATGATAAAACAAAAATTATTAGGACTCAGTTTAATTGAATTATTAGTTGTCATCGCTATTTTGGCGATCCTCAGTGTGACTGCTATTTATACTTATCAAGATTGGTATGGATATGCAAACTCTAAACGCAGTTTAATGCAGTTAACATCAGCAATTACGGTAGCAGAAAATTTTGCCTTATCGTCTGGACGTACTGTGACGTTATGCAAAAGCCAAAGCGGTGAAAAATGTGATGAAGCGAGTTGGTCTCAAGGGTTTATCGTTTTTTTTGATGATACAAATCGACATCAAGTGACAGCTGATAAAGATGTCATTAAAGTGTTACCCGCCATAGGCGCTGTAAATGAACTTAACTTTTATGGCTTTCCCAGCGGCAATTATTGGCAATATCAACCCAAGATGGCGACGACACAAAACAATGGTACTTTTGTGTATTGCGATCAACAACATACCAACAATGATTGGCGTTTAGTCATTAGCAAAACAGGGCGATATCGTGTAGAACAAGTGAAAGATGAGCGATGTGTGGGGTGAGGGCTTCTTTTCTCAGAGGTGAGTTTGAGATTCTATAATTAAAAACTTGATTATTTAATGAAAAACAGGTAGTATATTATTTTTAAATGGTAATAAATATTAATAATAAGCGAAAAGTTATAAAATATAAAGATAAAAGAGGGTTTTCGGGTCGGATGGGGATTGAAAAAGGGACGTAATATTCATTCTTGAATTTTATTGTAATAGGTTTATCATAAAGCTTTTGAGCTTTACTGTACATTTTGAGTTGGACTGTATTATAATATCAGGCAGTAATAAAGGTATGCTATGGTTTACTGACGCTATTGTGTAGCAGTTCTTCTGCTCTGATAAATATCTTGAATTTCATACTATGTGACGCTGCAAATAGTCGTTTAATATTAAAGCTTGTTGGTATTTCATTTTCCGATAGCAAAAAGAGTAGACGCTGTATAAATGTGATCACGTTCTTATTAAATAGCGAGCTCGACTTGCTTTGAATTTGAATATATTTTCTCTCACAGCGCTTATTTTTAATTTTAATAAATGAAAAGTCAACAAGCATAAAGAAACTTAAAGTATTCTGTAAATATTTATAGAGAAGCTACGGATTATAGTTTCTTGAGGGGGGTATCATGGGAAAACTAAGAGTGGCGGTAATAGGTGCAGGCATTTATGGTACTTATATTGCAGAGACTCTCGCAAAATTAAAAGAAGGTGAGGACACTTTATATGAAATTACTTTATATGAGAGATCAGAAAGATGTTTAGGTGGGTTATCAGGAGAGGTTGGGGTGCGCGTGATTGGCGATCCTGGCCCTACTATACATTATGCAGAGTCGCCCGTTACCAGAGAACAATGCCAAAAAGAAGCCAAAAGATTTAATAGTGAATTTGGTGATTTAACACAAACCGTAGACTCTACTTATGGAATTGCAATTTTTGATCTTCATGGCAAACGTTCAAAAGTAACTCCTGTACAAACGAAAGCAATACTGGATCAAGAATATCAAAGTGAATATCAAGAGTTAGATAGGAAAGACTATCCATCTTTACAATATATCGTGAGCGTTAAAGAAAATGTTATTGTAATTGGTGATAAGCGTAAAGAGTTCTTTGAAAATCGATTAAAGCAGCATAAAAATATAGAATGTCGATATAACTCAGTTATACAGAATATTACAAAAGAAGCAAAGAATTTTTCAGTAAAAGTTACTAATAAAGACGGCAAAGACAGTATAGAGTGTTTTGATTTTGTAATAAATGCCACAGGAGATCCTAATCAATTTGCAGAAAATGATAAAGGGATACAGCAACTATTTGGAACTTCTCTGGGCTATCAAGCGCGTATAGGAGTTGTTTGTCAATATTCTGGGCCAAATCCAAAGAGTTGCCGTACTGTTATGAGTGGCGCAGTTCCTTGTATGATGCCTTATATAACAGATGAAAGTGGTGAAAGCAAGACTTTAGTGTTATTAACGCATACCGCATCTTGTACTTTAGGCATTCATCCATTTGCATCTACGGCAAGAGAGATACTAGACGAAGCAAAAGAGTCTAAATATGCACAACTACATGCTTTTCATCAATGTGTTACCGAGATAAGCAAATACTTTCCGGAAACAAAAGCAGAGCATTTTACATTTGATCATTGTGTTATGGGGGTATTACCTACATTAGCGACATCTCAAGCATGTCGTTGTGGTACCGTTATACAAGATCCGCAAGGAGTAATACATACTATTACCGGTAAAATACCTGATATTTTTACTTGTGCAGAACAAGCGATAACTCTTATGAGTAATAATGTAAAGGATATTTCTGAGACAGAGGGGTATCGATATATCACTGAGGGGCCTGTGGATAAAATGAGGCAAGAAATTCAGCTATATAATGAGAGGCAATCACCTTCTATGCATCAGATAGGGGCTGATAAGAAACATCGTAAGCGTTCGCGTAGTAAGCAGCAGGATTGTGTGGCTGCTATCTTAGCTTCTCCGCAACAAGCGTTTAATGCACTAATAGGACAAGGATTTATGAGCCCACCCAGGAAAGATCCAGAACGATTATTGCCAGATCCAAAACTTCCAATTGAGCCCTCAGGGTCTTCTTCCGTAAAATGTGAGGGTTAAATAATATAATGTTAAGTTATGGTAAACCTAAAAGATTTTATTAATGAATGGATTTTAAAATATGTCAATCAAGAAAGATGCTCAGTATTGGATTGGGCCAGATTTTATGTCGACTTTGTTGAAACAATTACCGTCGCATGTGTTTTGGAAAAATAGAGAAAGTGTTTTTTTAGGCTGTAATGAAGTTTTTGCCAAAGCTCTGGGATTATCTTCACCGCAAGATATTATTGGTAAAACAGATTATGATTTGCCAACGACTAAAGATGAGAGCGATGCTTATCGTGCGGATGATAAGGAAGTCATGGATTCTAATGTTGCTAAAATTAATATAGAAGAAAAACAGACATTACAAGATGGTAAAGAAGTCACTTTATTGACCAGTAAAGTTCCGTTATTAGATCCTAATGGTGAGGTGATTGGATTATTAGGAATATTTACAGACATCACTGAACTTAAAAATACGCAGAAAGAATTATTAATTGCCAAAGAAGCGGCCGAAACTGCGAATCAGGCTAAAAGCGAATTTATTCAAAACATGCAACATGATATTCGCACGCCTGCTGCGGGCGTTTGGTCTTTATTGAGTGAATTGGCCAAACAAGAAATTGATCCTAAAAAAAGAAGTATTCTAGAAATGTTAACGCAATCCAGTGCGCGGCTGTTGGATTTATGTAATGCGGTAGTAGAATTTAGTTATATTGATCAACACCAACAACCTATCGTAGATAAAAAGATTGATATTCGCGAGATTGCCAGAGAAGTATTAGATTTAAATAAACCCGCGGCGTTTGGCAAAGACTTAACACTACACTTGAAAGTGAGTGGCGACGTTCCGCCGCATGTGATGAGTGATGATTTTAGATTACGCCGTATTTTAGTGAATCTAGTCGGGAATGCAGTGAAATTTACCGATGAAGGAAGCATTACGATCCATTTGACTTCTACAAGAATGGATAATCGACATATCTTATTACGTATGGATATAGAAGATACGGGTATGGGCATTCCTGAACATCAACTCAACTCTATTTTTGAAAAATTTTCGCGAGGGACTGCTGCAGACAGTAATCGTTATCCTGGTAGTGGTTTAGGATTATATTTAGTGAAAAAATTTGTGGCAGATCTACAAGGCGATTTAGAAGTAGAAACGCGAGTAGGAAAAAGCTCTTGCTTTAGTATTATTTTACCCGTGAAAGTGCCGCTATTGGATATGAATACAGCGGGTATTGAAATTGATGAAACACATGTTTCGCCTCTAACACATCACCAACAAATTGATGCGAATATTCCTTTTTCAGTAGAAGCAGCACATCCATTGCCATATTCACATCATATTTTATTGATAGAAGATGATACGGTTTGTTTATTTGCAGCAACGGAAGTGTTAGCCCATTTCACCAATCGTTTAGATATTGCCAGAAATGTAACCGAAGCGAAACAACAATTACAACAAGAACAGTATGATATGATTATCTCTGATTTGGGGTTGCCTGATGGCAATGGTATTGATATTTTAAATTTCATTCGTCAAAATGCCAATGAAAAAAATCATGCTACGCCCTGTATTGCATTAACAGCGTATAAAGATAATGAAAAACATCAACAGGCATTGGATGCAGGGTTTAATGAGGTCGCTACTAAACCATTAACGGTAGAAAGTGCACGCAGATTTTTTGAAGCTTACCCCGCTAGTAGCCCGTTTGTCAGCAAAGAATTACCAACAAGTGAGTTACCTATTATTGATTTAGAACTAGGAAAGAAGCGCTTAGGAACAGATCAAGAAAGTAAAGCCATGACAGCTATTGAGATGCTATTAGACTCTTTAGTGGTCGATATGAAAAATTTACAAAAAGCGAAAGCGGAAGACGATAATATTGAAGCACGGCAAGTATTGCATAAAATCAATGGTGGTTTAAATTACAGTGGTGCGCCACGGTTGCAATATTATGTCAGTGAATTACATCATGCCGTTAAGAAGCATGAACATTTAAACGATATTGCTGAGCTATTTCAAAAAGTCGAACAAGAAGTTCAATTGCTGAATAAAGAATATCGTGCGTTATTAAAGTTACAACAAAAGTCAAAAGCGATGTAACAGACATAGATCTCGCATTTTCTTCCAGGTGCATTGAGGGTATATATCCTAATGAAATACCTACAACATCCGTTTTAATACACTGTCTTTACGAATAAAGTGATGATATAACGCGCCCATGACATGTAAAATCAATAGTCCTAGAATAGTCCAGGCTAGATAAACGTGTACTTGCTTTATGTTATGTCCTAAAGTCTGAGACAAAGGGACAAAAGGTGCCGGAAGTGTAAACCAACCCCAAATAACAGGCGCTTTATCTTTGGCGGTAGAAAAGACCCAGCCCGATAAGCACATAGCCGTTACCGTAATATACAGTAAATAACGTACTACTTTGGCGAGGAATAGTTGATGATCAGGCATACTTTTAGGATAAGGCGGTTTGATATTGCGACTAGACCACACCATAAAAATGATCATCAATGCCAAGATAGTCATGCCTGACGATTTATGCCAGCCATAGACCGCCTGAGTGTAATCCGCTAATCTACCCAATAAAGCGCCGACAATGAGCATGCCCATCACGCCTAATGCGATGACCCAGTGTAACAGTTTACTAATTAAGCCATAGCGTTCTGTTGTATTTTTAAACTGCATGAGGGGCTCCTTAAAAGGACTATTTATTTGATTTTACTTAATTTTTTACTATTTTGTCTATAGCCAAAGCCAATGCACTTGAAGATGCGAACTTTAGGTTAGTATTGTTGTACATTGTCATTCCCGCGCACGCAGGAATCCAGTGAAAATAGCACAATTCGGGAGCTATTCCTGGATCCCCGCGTGCGCGGGGATGACAGCACGTAGATATGATAACGCTATTTCACATTTTGAATGGCAAACAGGATATACCATTCGCCTTTTCAAAATCTCCTCTTGAAATCGGCTAGCACCACCCCCATTTATATCATATAAGAGTTATTTACTAAATATATCAGGAGTTTACAATGACCGATGCAACAACTGCGCAAAAGCAAACCTGTGGCTTCCAAGCTGAAGTAGGGCAAGTATTACATTTAGTTACCCATTCTTTATATTCAAATCGAGAGATTTTTTTAAGAGAATTGGTTTCTAATGCTTCTGATGCGTTGGACAAATTGCGCTATTTATCTATTGAAAAACCAGATTATTTAGAGAGTGATCCTGAATTGGGGATCCATGTAGAAATGGATAAAGACACCAATACTTTAGTGATCCGCGATAACGGAATTGGGATGGATCGAGAAGAAATCATTGAACACTTAGGAACGATCGCCAAATCAGGGACTAAAGAATTTTTAAAGAATTTAACCGCAGCTCAAAATAAAGAAAG
>CBFGYT010000092.1:0-6116 GCA_965653065.1 uncultured bacterium
ATTTAAGCGTGACGCTCGCTAATGCAGTAGAATCACTCGATGAAAATATATTGGCACTGTTAACGCGCAATAGTCGCGATTTAATGCCGTATCAAAAAAATATTACCTGAATTAACTAACATCATTACACTGTTAGAAAATGCAACGGTAAATCTAGAAGAAGCAAAAACGGAATTGAATGCTTTATTAACAAACACCGAATTAAACCCCAAACGATTGCAACACGTTGAAGATCGCTTGCAAACGATTTATCAATTGGCACGCAAGTTACATGTGCCAGCAGAAAATTTATTAGAACTAAAACAACAATTAACGCAGCAATTAGAAGACTTACAACACATCGATGAAAAACTAGCGCAATTAGAAAAAGACGTATTGCAAGCGAAGAAAACATATCAGCAAGCTGCAGCTGCACTAACCGCATCGCGCGAAAAAGCGGCAGCAAAAATGGCTGCGCACATGAGCACTTATTTACAGCAATTAAGTTTGCCGCATGGACAATTCAACGTGGTATTTGGTGATGCTTTCACTGAGCCTACGCTATTGGGGCAAGATCAATTGGAATTTTATATACAAACCAACGTGGGTCAACCACTACAACCCTTAGCAAAGATTGCTTCCGGTGGTGAATTATCCCGCGTGAGTTTAGCTTTGCAATTAATTTCTTCACAGCAAGACAATACCCCTACGCTTATTTTTGATGAAGTCGATGTGGGCATTGGCGGCAAGACCGCCGATGTCGTTGGTGAGCTATTACGGCAATTGAGTGAAAAGACACAAGTCATTTGTATTACGCATCAGCCACAAGTTGCCGCGCGTGGTCATCATCATTTGCGCATTGAAAAAGAACATGGCAAAGATAGTACTGCATCGCGATTGCATTTATTACAAGACGATCATCGTATTACTGAAATTGCGCGCATGTTAGGCGGCTCGTCACAAACGGCACTGGCGCATGCAAAGGAATTGTTGAGTGTTTGAACCGGTCAAAATTTTTGACCAGTTCATTTTAGTCTTGCATTAAACATCACTTAGTTTTGAATTGAATGCCGCTTTTTACTTTCACTTCGCTCTTTACTTTTTTTGAGGTGGTGAATTATCCCGCGTGAGTTTAGCTTTGCAATTAATTTCTTCACAGCAAGACAATACCCCTACGCTTATTTTTGATGAAGTCGATGTGGGCATTGGCGGCAAGACCGCCGATGTCGTTGGTGAGCTATTACGGCAATTGAGTGAAAAGACACAAGTCATTTGTATTACGCATCAGCCACAAGTTGCCGCGCGTGGTCATCATCATTTGCGCATTGAAAAAGAACATGGCAAAGATAGTACTGCATCGCGATTGCATTTATTACAAGACGATCATCGTATTACTGAAATTGCGCGCATGTTAGGCGGCTCGTCACAAACGGCACTGGCGCATGCAAAGGAATTGTTGAGTGTTTGAACCGGTCAAAATTTTTGACCAGTTCATTTTAGTCTTGCATTAAACATCACTTAGTTTTGAATTGAATGCCGCTTTTTACTTTCACTTCGCTCTTTACTTTTTTTGATACTGAATTTTTCTTCAACCTTTAATTTCTGTTCGATCCGCCCCCTCTCCCGCGCTAGGGACTTTGCTAATGTTATAATATTTTTCGCGGGAGAGGGTTGGGGAGAGGGAATATCACCGATGGTCATTGCCCTCTCCCCAACCCTCTCCCGTAAAAAGCTTTGTAATACTAACAAAACACTTAGCGTGGGAGAGGGGGCAGATCAGAGCAAAATTAAAAGATCGATATTCAATCCAAGATGCAATGATATTCAATCCAAGATTAAAAGATATTCAATAAAACTTCAGAACATTGATTGTTAAAGACTCAATATTTCATCATAACAATCAATTGCAGCCCCCTCCTCTAATATGCTAAAGTGATGCCAAAATAGCTCATGGATTAACCATTATGTCACAACCTTTAGACTATAAATCCGCTGGCGTTGACATCGATGCCGGTAATGCCTTAGTCGAACGCATCAAACCCTTAGCCAAAAGCACGCATGTTCCTGGGGTATTGGGTGGCTTGGGCGGTTTTGGTGGATTATTCGCATTGAATCAAAATGCGTATGAAGAGCCGATTTTAGTGTCTACTACCGATGGCGTTGGCAGTAAATTGTGTTTAGCCAATGACTTAAATCGCTTTGATACCATTGGTATCGATTTAGTGGCGATGTGTGTCAATGACATCATTGTTACCGGCGCTAAACCGTTATTCTTTTTAGATTACTTTGCCACTGGCCATTTGCGCGTCGATCAGGGCTATGACCTTATTTCGGGTATTGCTGCGGGATGTAAACAAGCGCATACTGCATTATTAGGCGGCGAAACGGCAGAAATGCCCGGTCTTTATCATGGCAATGATTTTGACTTAGCCGGTTTTTGTGTCGGTATCGCTGAAAAATCCAAAATGATGTCGCCCACACATATTACAGAAGGCGATGTGATCATTGGCTTAGGGTCGAGTGGTGTGCATTCGAATGGCTATTCACTCGTCCGTAAAATTCTACAAGTGCATGGTATTGCGTTAACGATGCCGTTTTTACAGTCCACTTTAGGCGATTGTTTATTAACGCCGACGCGCATTTATGTCAATTCCATTTTAAAAGCATTAACCACATTATCTATTCACGGCATGGCACATATTACCGGCGGTGGCTTAATTGAAAATATTCCACGCGTATTACCCAAAGGCATGAATGCACATATTCAACAAGCCAGTTGGACTTGGCCATCCATTTTTAGTTGGTTACAAGATATGGGAAAAGTGGATACCACTGAAATGCTACGCACCTTTAATTGTGGCATTGGCTATGTGGTCATTGTCGCGAAAGAAGAATTACATACTGCACTACAGTTATTTAGCGAATTAGGTGAAACACCTTATCATTTAGGGCACATTGAATATAGTGGTGAACTTGAAGCAACCCCCAGAGTAATTATCACATGAGATCGCCTTTGCGTTTAGTCGTGCTGTTATCCGGCGAAGGCAGTATTTTTGAAGCGATTGTGAAAGCCATTGACGAAAAAAAATTAACCGCAGAAATCATCTGTGTGATCAGCGATAATGATAAGGCCTATGGCTTAACGCGTGCGCACAATCACCACATTACAACTCAAATCATCGCCCCGAAAAATTTTGCAGATAAAACTATGTTTCAATCTGCTTTAAAGAAAGCTTTGCTAGAATTAAATCCCGACTTAATTGTTTTATCCGGTTTTATGCGCATTTTATCGGCGGATATTATTGACATGTTTCCGCAACGCATTGTAAATATTCACCCTGCTCTATTACCGAAATATCCCGGACTCCATACGCATGAGCGTGTATTAGCCGCCAACGAAACAGAACATGGTTCCACCGTGCATTTCGTCGATGCCGGGTTAGACACTGGGCCTATCATCGCACAACGAAAGCTAGCAATATTACCCAATGATACCGCAGAAAGTTTACAACAACGTGTTAAACAATTGGAACAACAATTGTATCCCGAAGTATTGCAATGGTTTTATGAAGGGAAAGTATAACATGGAACATAAACATCGTCATTGCGAACTTACGAGGCAATTGTAGTTACTTCTTATTAACTAGTTGTGCTTCTTCATCACCTTGGCTGCGAGTGCATTTTTTATATAGAGCATACGCACATCCGCCAAGAGTAGAAAAAAAAGTGACTGCAGCGAAAGCCGTCAGTACTATCGTTTCTACCGCTGCGCCATCTCCTGAGTCATCTGATGATTGTGGTGTTGCTGTTGGATCCACAGTTTTCTCCGCTGAATAATTAAAATAATAGTGAGAAATTTTACGCTATAAAGCTTAAGGAAGTCTTAAATTTTATTGTCTATCCCCATTTCACTTCAAAATACAAAGTTAACTTATTGAATTCTCGAACCGTCATCTCCACGCATATGAATAAGGAGATGGATAGCGCATTTCTCGTAAGCTTTTTTGAAAAATATAATGGGGCTAATATTTCCACTTCAAACGCATCGAAAAAGTACTTAAGAATCAATATCATATCTTCATTTTGACTAATTAATATTCTGTTACTATAATTTTGATGAAAATATGCAGTTAAGGAGGCACTATGAAACGGTTAGTAATACTTTGTGCACTCAGCATTGTGAGCTTAGCCTTTGCTGGACAATCAACTAATGTAGCGTTACCGCCAAATCATTACGAATTTACTCACAAATCTACAGACAATCACCATCAAATGGATCCTAGCACTTGTGATCCAGAATCTTGTTGTGCAAACAACGCAAGTGGAAGTATGCCTTGGTATGAGATGGTTACAACATATACCTTAATCAATGGTAAAACTATACAAGAAGTGGATTATGGTTGTGGTTATGCTGATCATGGTGTTCCTACAATCCAAGGAATGTTAGTTTGTACTGGGGGAACTGCGCATGGTGACACTGGCCTCAAGCCTGGCGATACAGATCATTTAACATTCTGTAGAGATGGCAATGGTAAATGGTTAGGGGATGTTTATTTTGTTTATGTTAATAAAAAAAACTAGGGTCTGTTAACATTACAGCGTTACTTCGCTATTCTCTTTTAGTTTTTGCGCTAGCTTCGCTTTATTGGCCATACGCCAGGCAACGATCGCCAATAAAGCTAAACTTAATTGCGTGATAGCCAAGGGCACTTGGCTTTTTTCGGCTAATATTGCCATAATCCCACTGATAATAGCGCCTGCAGAAATTTGCAAAGTCCCATAAATCGCACCGGCGGCTCCAGCAATATGACCAAAATATTCTAACGCCGCTGCACCTGCATTTTGGAAGGTCAACCCTGCGCCCATGCAAAATATCGCCATAGGAATAATGATGACATAAACATTTAAAAGTCCTAAGGTGGCCAGCAATAACATAGAAAAAGCACCCGTTAACATACAGCAAATACCTGCTAATAACATGATACGGATAGGATAACGCATCACTAAGCGACTATTGATCATCCCACTGATAAAAATACCCGTGGCATTCAGCAAAGATAACCAGCCAAATTGTACCGGCGATAAATGTAATGTCGTTTGTAATAGAAAAGGACCTGCTGTTAAATAGGCTATGATGCCGCCATATGCGATCGCTGCACACAATGCATTACCCATAAAAACAGGGCTGGTCAATAGCACTTTATAATTCCCTATTAATTTATTGAATTGCATGGCTTTTGGATCAATCTTTTGATTGGTTTCCGGCAAAGCACTCCACAATAAAGCCAATACAATCGACGAATAAATAAAGATAGCCACAAAACTACCGCGCCAAGAGGTAAAATGTTGAATATAGCCACCAATCGTAGGAGCTACGGCAATAGAAATCGATGCGGCCATTCCCATCTGACTACCAAAGCGCGACAAATATTTTCCCGATAATAAATCGCGGATAATAGAGCGCCCTACTGAATTACACGTCCCGGCGCCAATGCCTTGCAATAGTCGCCCCAACAAAAGAATTTCAATATTAGGCGCCACACAGCAGATAATACCACCTATCGTACTTAAAGCTAATCCCGTTAATAATGGGCGGCGACGCCCGACCGCATCCGACCACGGCCCATAGATTAATTGCGATATCCCAAACGCAAACAGATAAACGGCAATCGTCATTTGCACAGCAGCATGGCTGGCATGAAAAGCACGGCTAATCGCTGGCAAAGAAGGTAAATAAAGATCGACGATAATTTGCCCAAATGAAGCAAACATAAATAATAGGATAAATAAGCGCCAGGGCACTTTGCCTGTTGCTTGGATTTCTTGTATATTGTGGGTACGCATGATAATTCTCTGATTTTAATCAAAGTAGTATATCACAAAATAAAGCAATATAGGGGAAAAAATGAGCAACTTGGCACAAATAATCTCACTAGAGCCCATTATCGCAACTTTCATAGTACGCTTTTTACCAAATTTAATTTCTGCACTGCTCATCCTAGGCATTGGTATCCCTTTAGCACGTTATCTACAACGAAAATGCATAAAAAAAATACACGGCAACGGCGATCCTACGCTAAAGCGTGAAATTGATAGCGCCTATCGCGATGGATGAAGGCTTACGCTTCGCAGTTCGT
>CBFGYT010000093.1:0-6028 GCA_965653065.1 uncultured bacterium
GCGCAACGCCCAAAGGTGGTAATTTTTGTTCCGCGGATACAAAGATAGCCTCATCTATGCCTAAGGCTAAAGCCGCGCGTAGATTTTCTTGCACAACCGTAGCACCCATTCCCACTACGACGGTACTGCTGGCTAAATTTTGTTCTTTCAATCGCACCGCTTCTTCCACAGCAATTTCATCGAAAGGATTGGTACTCATTTTGACATTGGTCGTTTCTACACCACTGCCATCTGCGCGTAAGCGGATCTTCACATAGGGATCGATAACGCGCTTAATCACCACGAGAACTTTCATAGAGATCCTTATAGTATTGTGTGACAATGGGCGATAGTATACCTGGATTCTGCGGTTTTGCAAAATGGGAGAGTTGGCGCTTTTTAAGCAAAGCTATTTATATTTCGAGCACTGTGTATGAATTAATGGACTGTTGTTGAACAGAATCTTCTGATCTGAGTTTAAAAAATTCAGATACTGCGCTCTGGATACTTGTATATTTTTCTTCTTTTTTAGTACAAGTGCTTAGACTGGATTGAAATACTACAACATTATTCTTTTGCTGTTGTATTTCTGTATTATCTTCCTCTATGACAGCTATTAGCGCTTCTTCAGCAGTTACTAGCTCTTCTTCAATCATTTTTATTACGGTTTCAGTCGTTGTTAGCGCTTCTTCAGCAGCTACTAGCACCTCGCCTTTTTGTTGGTCCTGTTTTTTTGTTATTTCTTCTCTACTCATATACACTTCGGCTAATTCCCTACGCACTTCAGCTAATTCCGTATGTACTTCTGCTAATTTAGCTTGGTTACTTTGTATATTTTTTTCTCTCAAATCAATCCAAGCTTGAGCCGCACTAACTGCCACAACCATCTCATTTTTTTGTTGTATATTATTCTGCAGTACTCTAGCTACATGTTCTAAATATTGTTGTTGGAATTGCTGAGATATCCTTAAAGAATGATAAAGAAAATCCGCTTTAATTTGTGGATTGTCTAATAGGGAAATAATCAATTCATCCAGTTTTAAAAAATAGTTAGTGTCTATCAATCGCTGAAATTGCTCGATGATTATTTTTTCTTGTTCTGTTTGCATCGCTTACCCTTATTATTATATTTTTGTCGCGGTGTTGAAGATAACACAAAATCTATACTGTCATGCTATTCTTATATTTGGTCAAATAAAAAACTAATTTTTGTGCGAAAATAATTAGTATTTCTAATAAGGATAAGGAATCACTGCAAAAAAGTCAATTCTTTGCAGTGATAAAATTTAAAAGATCCTTTGCTTTCCAGAGATTGGAGAAATCGAACGATCTCGCGTAGATGAATTTTTAAACGCATTATTCTTGGCTTGTTGCGCGCTACATTCTCCAACTGCCCAAAAAGGAGATGCCGGTCTATTGGGATTGGGCTGTTGCAGCGTATATGCCAATTGCGTCAGCTGCTCTTCATCTTTTTTCTGCTCGGCGGAAACCCTACTCGGAGTAAATTGATTCGTTCTGCCTAACATTTGCGCGCGTAATGATTCTAATAATTTATCCACTTCTGTTTTCTGTGCACTCTTTTCTTGTTGACTGACTGCTTCAGCCAATTCAACTTTTGTTGTCGCTTGCTGAAGCGATTGTTTCGGCTTATCACAATCAGTAGCACTTGCTTCTGTTTCTTTCATGTGTGTTTTATAGTTGTTACACGCCTCAATTTCTTCTTTTTTTCTAGCATCAAATACCCTTTGTGCATTTGCTAATAATTCTTCTTGCTGTTCAACTGCAGCTTCGTTCTGTCGCATAACATCTTCAGCCGCTAACAATTCTAGTTCGGCTTGATTATCTTCTACTCTGTAAGGTTGTGCATTTTCAATCTGTTGCGTAAAATCAAGAAAATTCCTAGATCTAGCTTTTAATGAAGTATTTTCACTGGCGGTTGAACGCAAACCAATGCTTTCTAATGCTTGTTTTCTTTCAGCAGTACCCGTAAAAAAAATTCTTGTTGCTAAACTATTGTTATAATCGTTGAATGCCTCTTCAACATTCTCAATATCTGTGAATGTAACTTCATCGCCTTGCGCTAATTTCTCGCGAACATTGTGTAATTGATTACCTAAATTCGTTTCTTTTTTTAATCCAAAAATATTGCGCACGACTCTATGAAACAACGATGGTTTTGCAGATATCATTGGATGTTCCAGGGAAAGGCGATCTAATCTTTCCACAAGCATTGCTGCTGCCTTTTTATTTTCTTCTTTTACATTTTGTTTTTTGTTTGCCGCATTCGCTTTATCTTCCTGAATCCTTTCTTCTAGCCCTCGCACTTTGAATTGACTTTCCATTAAGTTTGCATTGAGCACAAGTAACTTGCTGCTCTGCTCGAGCACATTTTTTTCCGCTTTTTTACGTTCCGCAATAGCTGTATCTCTTGATTTTTTATGAACGTCTAAATGTTTCTTGTCTACCTGATAAGAATTCTCTGCATTAACCATTTCACGAGTTGCATTTTCTAATTCTTTTTTTGCGGCATCTAATTGTGGGCTAGAAGAAATATCTATTTTATGAAATGTATGCAGTTTAATGTATTCTATCCACGTATCGATAGCCGTATCTATAGACTTGCTAATAACATCTAGCGCTTCTTTATTTTTGTTTTCAAATGTCTCTTCATATATAACTCCATGATCACCATAGGATTCTGCCATTACAGTCTGCAATGACAATTGTACCTGTTGAAAAACTCTTATCAAACTTTGTTTTATTAATTTATTTAGATTTTCTAGATCCTCACCACTCACTTGTTGCTGTATAAGATGAATATTAGAGCGGAGAGTATACAGTTTAATTAATAATTTTTTAACTTCCGCATTAAAATGACGTCTCACTTTATCATTGGATATTTCTTCGTTATTCATCCGTTTTTGATATGCAATTAATAAATCAAATTGCGTTTGCAAAATCTCGGTGATAAACCCATTAAATTGTTCTAAATTATTTAATTGCTGCTGATACGCTTCTTTAGCTGGATTGATTTTTCGCTCTGTATTTTGTGATGTACTCGCCATTTTCTTACCTTCATCTATTCTTAAATACTCGTTATTTTTATATTGCCGGTTAGTTTTTTTAGTATTATTGTCCTTATAGTACCATATAATCATTAACACAGTATTAAATATGTACATTGTTTTGTGGGGTTTTACTGTTATTATTCAATTTGATAGCTGTCTGTGTCAGAAACCTTTAAGATGCGCAGTTAGGTTATGATAGTTAGCAACCGTCATTGCTGTAAGGGTCACGTAATTCGTTGACAAGTTTCATGCTAGAGCTCACGTTTCAAAGTGCAATCAGTATAGACTTACCCTGAAAAACAGCTTTGCCCCACTTTTACTGCTACACTATCTATAACAAGACTCAATTAATAGGAACCCTCATGTCCCAAGAACGAGAACGTACAGTCATTATGTCGGAAATTATGCTGCCCCAAATGGCTAATTTCTTAGGAAATGTCCACGGCGGCTGGCTATTAGGCTTTTTAGACCGCGTCGCTTATGTGTGCGGCGCACGCTATTGCGGTTTAACTCTGGTAACTTTATCGGTAGACCAAGTCTTTTTTAAAGAGCCCATTTATGTAGGCGAATTATTAACCTGTTACGCCAGCGTCAATTATGTAGGCAAAACGTCTATGGAAATCGGTATTCGCGTCACCACTGAAAACTTACAAACAGGGCAAATTCGTCATACCAATACGTGTTATATCACCATGGTGGCGATCGATAAAGCACAAAGACCTATCCCTATTCCGCCATTAACCCTGCGCACAGAAGATGAAAAACGTCGTTTTAATGAAGCTTTGACGCGCCGGCAAATGCGCTTACAACTCTATAAAAAAGACGCTCCTTAGGGTACGGGTTGCAAAGTCTGCGCAAAACGGTTACAATATTGATTAAGTATTAATCAATTTGTGGCATCTTAATTACTATAACTATAAAAATCAGTCACATAAAGTGAGGTCTTATGGCAGATCATCGTAAGCCGACACCGCGTGAAAAGAGTTATCGACCACCAAATTTCTTCAATCATAAATATTCAATGCTTAGAAGAAAGATATCGCGGCCACAATGGCGAGCATTTTCGAAGGGTAAGCAAGATTTACTGCACCGTGTTAAACATCATGTCAAAATGAGTTTTACCTTAGGGGTCAGCTCATTAAGCTTACTGGCATTGATGCCACCGCTGCAAGGGCAAGCCTCTATTCCATTTAAAAGCGCGAAAAAGCGTCATGAACAAATGGACAATTCAGATTTATGGCAACAAATCGCGAAAGACTTTACGCTAGATGGCTATGATGACAATCCCGCAGTGCAACAACAAATTCGTTGGTATCAAAAACATCCTAAATCATTAACTGAAGTCACTCAACAGGCCGCACCCTATCTCTATTATGTACATCAACAAGTCAAAGAAAAAGGCTTGCCAGGTGAATTAGTACTATTGCCCATTATTGAAAGCGCTTACGATCCTTTCGCTTATTCGCATGTCGGGGCTTCTGGCTTATGGCAATTGATGCCACAAACGGGCTCGCGCTTTGGCTTGAAACAAAGCTCCGGCTTTGATGGTAGACGCGATGTGATCAACTCCACGCAAGCCGCACTAAATTATTTAAATTATCTAGACAATATGTTTAATGATAATTGGCTGTTGGCATTGGCGGCTTATAATTCCGGGCCAGGAACGGTACTCAATGCCGACAAACGCAATCGCGGTGATCACAGTGATAGTCAATTTTGGTCTCTGCATTTACCGCAAGCAACCATGCAATATGTGCCCAGATTATTAGCCATTGCTGCTATCGTAAAAGATCCCAATAAATATGGAATTCAATTACCCAATATCCCCAACCGACCTTATTTTGCCAAAGTGGATGTGGATGATCCGATTGCTTTATCGAAAGTAGCTAAAATGTCTGATATGTCTGTAGACGATGTTTATAGCTTAAATCCCGGCTATAGCCATATGCAGGTGACGTCCAGTAGCCCTGGACATATTTTAATCCCAGTGGAAAAAATAGACACTTTTAAACAAAATATGGATGCACAAGGGAAAACCATTGATGTGCAAATGCCCACATTGGCAGAAAATAGTTCTGCTAGCAACACCAGCAGTGATGCTAGCAACACAGCCGCTAGCAATAATAATGCGGTGACTTATAAAGTCCAAGCGGGAGATACTTTGAGTAAAGTTGCTTTACATAATCATATTAAATTAAAAGACTTACTGGCTTGGAATCACTTAACGGCGAAAAGTGTATTGCGTAATGGACAATCATTGCAAATTAGCGCGCCAGATAGTGTGGCAGTCAGTGATGTCGCCTCCGCTTCTAGCCAAGATGACAGCACACATCACGGCAAACGCATCGATGAAATTTTTTATCCGGTAACCCCTAAGACCACTGTTGTGCAATTAGGTGACAAAAAAGAGCCTACCACCACAATACCTGTCGCAACAAAAGAAAAGAGCGATAGTTCAACGGATAATAAAACAGCGCAGACCACTTATCGCGTTAAAGCCGGTGATACCTTGAGTACCATTGCGAAAAAGCAAGGCGTCAGTGTGGCATCATTGCAAAAGGCAAATCATTTGAAAGGCAGTCACCTAAAAATAGGGCAAGTATTAACTATTTCGCAAATGGCTTAGACAATATCATTATTCATTAAATTATAGTTGCAAAATATCTTGATAATACTATTGATCCTATATAGAATTTAATCTTTCACTGTATAAATGGAGAGATTAAATTGAGTACAGAATTAAATTGTCGTCAGTGCAATAGCCCTGATACACAAAGAATGTCCCTTGCTTATGAAAATGGCTTATCCGATGTAAATACCACATCCAGAACATCTATGACATTTTTATCTGGTGGAGGCTTAGGAATAGGCGGCGGGAAAACCAGAACCAGTGGAACTTCACAAACCGCATTATCACAAAGAGCAGCTCCTCCAAGCAAGAAAAAAATTTTAAAACCCTTGTTATGGATAGGAATTGCTGT
>CBFGYT010000094.1:0-6007 GCA_965653065.1 uncultured bacterium
ATAAAAATTCACCGCAGCATTATGTTCGTTTAATGTGGTTGAAAATGCATGTAACCCATCGCCGCGCGCTACAAAATAAAGATAATCCGTTTTATCCGGATGTAATGTTGCCAATAAAGCATCTAATCCCGGCAAAGCAATTGGCGTCGGCGGTAACCCTTTGTAACGATACGTATTATAAAAACTATCTATGCTTAAATCTTGATGTGTTAAATGACCATCATAATTACTGCGTAGCGCATAAATCACAGTGGGATCTACTTGTAATAGCATATTGTCATTTAAACGATTGATCAATACGCTGGCCACTAAATAGCGCTCCGCACTAGAAGCGGTTTCACTCTGTATTAATGATGCCATAATCAAAGCATCATATGGGTCGTGGTACGGTAAGTCATCCGCACGTGTTGCCCATAATACTTGTAAATGCTCTTGCATTAATTGATGTGCACGTTTTAATAAACTTAAATCAGAATATCCCGGAGAAATGGAATACGTTTCCGGCCAGAATTGTCCTTCTAACGAAGCCATATCACTTAATCCTAAACTGCGACACAACGCTTCTTGAGATAATAAAACCGGAGAATGGCTAAGCTTAGGATTGGTCACTAATGTTTGTAATAATTTATCAGCAGTCCATCCATCTACAATGGTGACGGTTTCCGTTTCTGTTTCACCATACGCTAGTTTATGTAAAATACGCCAAGCCGAATCGCCAGGCGCAAATGCATAATAGCCTGCTTGCAGGTTATTATTTTTTCCATATACTTGGGCTAACCACAAAAAAGCGCGACGATTGTATAAATAGCCTTGTTGTTGTAATGCGGTGGCAACACTTTGAATGGTTTGCCCGGATTTAAATTCGTAATAAAATGTCGCGGGCCCGCTAACCAACGGGCCATAAACAAAATACACTATGGGCGTGATAAACAATACCAATAAGAGAAAGGAAATGCTACTAAGCCAATGCCGTCGTAACCATAGCCGAAGCGACACGGCGCATCTCCTATTTTAATGCAGTAAATATTAAAGTGCCGTTGGTGCCACCAAAGCCAAATGAATTAGATAACACTGCTTTTATAGGCCGTGATTGTGGCGTATGTGGTACAAAGTTTAAATCACACCCTTCATCTGGATTATCTAAATTAATCGTTGGCGGCGCGACTTGCTCTTGCATAGCAAGAATTGAAATAATCGCTTCCACCGCACCGGCGGCACCTAATAAATGCCCCGTCATCGATTTAGTTGAACTCACGGCTAGCTTATAAGCGTGTTCACCAAACGTTTTCTTCACTGAGTTGACTTCGATTTCATCGCCTTTAGGCGTAGACGTACCATGCGCATTGATATAATCGATCGCGTCTAAAGGTAATTTAGCATCATTTAATGCCGCTTTCATGCAACGCACAAAACCATCGGCATCAGGATCCGGTGCGCTAATATGATAGGCATCACTACTCATACCAAAGCCCGCTAATTCCGCATAAATTTTTGCGCCACGTTTTTTAGCATATTCATATTCTTCTAAAATTAACACGCCGGCACCATCGCCTAATACAAAACCATCTCTATCTCTATCCCAAGGACGGCTGGCCTTCTCGGGCGCATCATTGCGTGTCGATAATGCACGCATCGCACCAAAGCCACCTAATCCTAAAGGACAGGTTGCCATTTCTGCGCCACCGGCTAACATCACATCCGCATCACCATAAGCAATCATTCGCATGGCTTGACCAATATTGTGTGCGCTGGTAGTACATGCGGTGACAATAGAAATCGTTGGTCCGCGTAATCCTTTCAAAATAGAAATATAACCGGCTGCCATATTAATGATAGAACCAGGAATAAAGAAAGGAGAAATACGCCTAGGACCTGCTGATAATACAGAGCTGTGATTTTTTTCAATAAAAGGTAAGCCACCGATCCCTGAGCCGATGGCGACACCGATGCGATCACGATTCGCATCTGTGACTTCTAACCCCGCATCTTCCATCGCTTGTAAACTGGCGGCCACAGCAAATTGTACGAAAGTATCTACTTTACGCGCTTCTTTGCTATTTAAATAAACTTCTGGATCAAATCCTTTCACCGAGGCACTAAATTGCGTGGTATAGTCTGATACATCAAAAAAATCTATCGGACCTGCGCCACTGTGACCTGCTAAAATACCCGCCCAACTGTCTTTCATAGTCAACCCTAGTGGAGTCAACATGCCCATACCTGTGACAACTACTCTGCGCATAGTCATTACCTCTTTACTTTAAGATTATTTGGGAAAACGTTTTTAAGAATTGTAAATTATAGAGATGCCATAGCATCTCTATAATAAAAGTACGATTAATCTTAGGCTTCGTCTTTTGCGCGTGCCTTGATATAGTCAATCGCTTTTTGCACGGTTGTCATTTGCTCTGCATCAGAATCAGGAATTTCTGCATTAAACTCTTCTTCCAAAGCCATGACCAGTTCCACCGTATCTAAAGAATCGGCGCCTAAATCATCGATGAAAGAAGAATCTGGCTTCACATCTTTGGCATCCACACCCAATTGCTTGGCAATAATATCAACCACGCGATCTTCTATAGTAGTCATTCTGATAGATTCCTCATATAAATTGTTACGTTAATTCCATGTAGTGTTATTCACACTAACCGCGCGAGTATAGCATGTTGATACCACTGAATCTAGAGGGAATGCGATGAATTGGTTTTTTTTTAATCAGAAAGCCAATGTATCTGTTTAGAAAAAATACACTCCCTCTTACTTTATTGCATATACATGCCACCATTGACTTGAATAGTTTCCCCGGTAATATAACTTGCGCCTGGACTTGCCAAGAAACATACGGTTGCTGCAATTTCTTCAGGCGTACCAATGCGTTGCATAGGGATAGTATTTTTTAATTGTGCTTGTTGTTCTTCGGTTAACGCATTTGTCATATCCGTGCCAATAAAGCCGGGCGCAACTACATTCACTGTAATTCCACGGCTCGCAATTTCTTGCGCTAAGGCTTTGCTAAAACCAATAATCCCGGCTTTAGAAGCAGAATAATTCGCTTGCCCAGGATTTCCTGCCACACCAGAGATAGAGCTAATATTGATAATACGCCCCCAATGCGCTTTTAACATCGCGCGAAGACACGGTTTAGTCACTCGATACAATGCGGTTAAATTAGCATCGATCACCGCTTGCCATTCTTCTAATTTCATACGTAAGAATAAATTATCCGCCGTAATCCCGGCATTATTAACGACGATAGTAGGTGCACCATACGCTTCTTCTACCGCGGATAATGCTTTAGCGACAGATCCATCATCACGCACATCCATCACCACCGCACCGCCTTTATAGCCTTTGCTTTTTAAAACGTCTTCAATTGCTTTCGTGCCTTTGTCACTGGTAGCAGTACCAACGACAGTTGCGCCCATTTCGGCTAAGCCTAATAATATAGCGTGGCCAATACCACGACTAGCACCGGTAATTAATGCTGTTTTTCCTGATAAGCTCATTGGTTATTCTCCTATAGTTTTTATGAATTATATTGTTCGCCATTTAAAAATAGATCCTCTTTAAAATCATTCTCTCAAACAGTTACTTCCTGAAATGCCGCCGGATCTTTCAACGCAATGCTTTGCAAATCTTTATCAATACGTTTACTTAATCCTGTCAACACATTCCCTGGCCCACATTCTATCGCTAAAGTAACCCCTTCGGCGACTAAGCGTTGAATGGTTTCCACCCACCGCACGGGTTGGTATAATTGTTCTACTAAACGCTGACGAATATCATCTGGATGTTCAACGATATCTACAGTTGAATTATGGATCACAGGATATCGCGGCGCGCGTATCGCTGTACGCTCTAATGCATCGGCTAACGCTTCCGCAGCGGGTTTCATCAAAGCGCTGTGCGACGGCACACTCACTGCCAATACTTTTGCTAATTTCGCACCTTTTTCTTTGGCTTTTTCCACCGCTAATAATACTGCTTCTTTATGCCCAGAAATTACAATTTGCCCGATGGCATTATAATTCGCTGGACTCACTTCTCCTTGCGTTTTTGCTTCATGACAAACTGTAGCTACTTCGTCATCGGTTAATCCGACGATAGCTGCCATGGCACCTATGCCTTCAGGAACCGCTTGTTGCATTAAACGGCCACGTAAATTCACTAACGCAATGGCGTCTTCAAATGCTAATGCTTCCGCTGCAACTAAGGCGGTGTACTCTCCTAAACTGTGTCCTGCTAAAAAAGCAGGTTCTTGTTTTACGGTTTTTTGCCAAATAGTCCATAATACATAAGATGCTGCTAACAACGCAGGCTGCGTATATTGTGTTTGATCCAGTAACCCACGACTATCGTGACTCACGATTTCCCACAGATCTTCATTTAATACTTTAGACGCGCGACGAAATACATCGCCTAATACGGCAGCATAATCCGTTTCAAAATTAGCGAGCATACCTACAGATTGCGAGCCTTGGCCTGGAAATAAAATTGCATACTTTTTCATATTATCCTCTTAATATTTATTTCACAATAATGCGTTTAATACATACCTATTACATATCAAAATGCGAGATTTAAGTGATGATAGTTAGTGACTGTCATTGCGAGGAGCATCAGTAGATGATAACCGCCGCTCCCCACACAAATCCACCGCCAATGCCTTCTAATAATAACGTTTGTCCACGTTGAATACGTCCATCACGCACCGCTTCATCTAATGCTAATGGAATAGAAGCGGCAGAAGTATTGGCATGATGATCAACTGTAACAACGACTTTATCCATAGGCAAATTCAATTTCTCAGCAGTCGCTGTAATAATGCGTAAATTCGCTTGATGTGGAATTAACCAATCAATTTGCGATTGTGTCATGCCATTAGCTTGCAATGCTTCTTCTACCACTTCTTCTAACACTTTTACCGCAAAGCGAAATACAGCTCGGCCATCCATCCCAATATAAGCCGGCGCATCGGCTTTACTCTGTCCGGGCAGTGGGCTTGGAATATAAAGTTTATCTTTTTCACGGCCATCTGCGTGTAAATGCGTAGAGACTATTCCTGGCTTATCTGAAGCTTGTAATACAACAGCACCGGCACCATCACCGAATAACACGCACGTGCTGCGATCTTGCCAATTGGTAACTGCAGTTAACACTTCAGCGCCAACAACTAGAATTGTTTTCATCATGCCGCTACGAATGTATTGATCAGCCACAGAAATGGCATAAACAAATCCCGCACACGCTACCGTCACATCGAATGCAGGAATATTATAAACCCCTAATCGATCTTGCAATAAACAAGCACTATTGGGTAATCCCATATCTGGCGTAGTCGTTGCCACGATAATCATATCCAAATCTTGTGCTGTTAAATTGGCAGCTTCTAATGCATTTAAACTCGCATAGTATGCCATATAAGAAGAAGTTTCTTCGGCAGAAGAAATATGTCTAGAGCGAATACCCGTTCGTGTGGAAATCCATTCATCGGTGGTATCGACTGTTTTTGCCAACTCATCATTAGTCACCATTTTTTTGGGAAGATAACGCCCAGTTCCTAGTATGCGGCTATATTTCATGATGAACTCCATCGTCGTTTACGATTTATCGTTGATACTCAATTTTACTTCGAGATCTATCTCATGATTAAAGATCACTCTCTCCTTGTTCGCGGGGTCCTGTCATGATGATTACCCCCGCCGTGCTCGCAAGCTGCGCGCGACGGGGGACCCCCATCATCATGCCACCCCGCGCTTACTATCATAATCTAACTTCGAATCACAAGTACCGTTTAAATATAAAAGATGTCATTGCATTCCTGCTAATATGGTTTCTACTCGACTGGCAATTTGTCGGGGTACATCTTGCTCTGCTTGCTTTAATGCTTGATAAATCGCCGTGCGAAAAGCCATTTCTTTGGCATTGCCATGACTTTTTATGACAATACCATTTAGTCCCAATAAAGAAGCGCCGTTATAACGTGCCGGATCAAAATAGCGTTTGG
>CBFGYT010000095.1:0-5968 GCA_965653065.1 uncultured bacterium
GTGGACGAACCTCTGGTGTACCGGTTGTCACGCCAGTGGCACAGCCGGGTAGCTAAGTTCGGAAGGGATAACCGCTGAAAGCATCTAAGCGGGAAGCCTCCCTCAAGATAAGATATCCCGACCGTAAGGTCTTAAAGGTTTGTTGAAGACTACGACGTTGATAGGCAAGGTGTGGAAGTGTAGTAATACATGAAGCTAACTTGTACTAATTGACCGTGAGGCTTGGTTATATAACCATGAAGGGCTTTAATGAAGATAGCTTTGTAGAAGCGAGATACTTTAAGAGACATAGATTTTGAAACGTAGTACAGAAGTGTATTTGTGCCTTCCAGAACAGGGTGTAGGTCATTGAAAGAGATGACTTAACGCCGACCGATTATCTGGTGATGATAGCGAGCGGGTCCCACCTGATCCCATTCCGAACTCAGAAGTGAAAACGTTCAGCGCCGATGATAGTGTGATTTACTCATGCGAAAGTAGGACGTTGCCAGATTTTAATTTACGAAAGCCCGTACAACTGTACGGGCTTTTTTTATTTTATGCATCCCTAAAAAGATCATTCAAAAGTCATATGTTGATAAATAGAATACTGATTTCTAAATCAAATCATTCGCGATTCGCGAATAGAATAGATTATTGATATTGTGTTACTATCAGAATAGAATCAATTTTGTGAAAAATTAAAAATGAATAATTGAAATAAGGACTAGTTATGAAACCGATATGGCATCATCCAGTAACGCTGCAAGAGCTGAATCAACGTGGCGTAGGGACTATGGTTGAATTCTTAGAAATTACCATGACTGAAGTTGGTGATGATTATTTAAAAGGAACGATGCCAGTTAACGCTAAAACAAGACAGCCCTTAGGAATTCTACATGGTGGTGCCAATATGGTATTGGCGGAATCGTTAGCTAGTATCGCTGCCAATGCGGCATTGGATAGTGTTACGCACTATGCCGTAGGATTAGAAATCAACGCTAATCATATTCGTTCAGTGCCTAGTGGCATAGTAACAGGTATTGCCCGAGCGGTGCATTTAGGTCGCACCACACAAGTGTGGTTAATTGATATTTATAATGAAGAAGGTAAGTTGACCTGTACATCGCGGATGACAGCGGCAGTAATGGCGAGAAAATAGATTTGAACTTATCGAAACGTGAACTTAAGTTCAGATAGTGAGTATTCGTCATTGCCTAATTTCGCATTTTGAAGTGTTCTCGGTCTATTCGGTAAAATACTATTTCCTTCCCTTCTTCCACCATGGGAAGAAGGGAAAGAATATTATTTTTATCGAGTGAAGCGGGCAGGTAATGAAGCATACATATTTCTACGTGCTGTATCCACCGCATCACTAAAGAAACGCAAAGCGCTGGGGGTTTTATAAGAAGCTGCTGCTGATTCAGCCTCTCTTGCAGCAACATTAATCGCATGCGCAGGTGCTTGTTGCAACAGAGGTTGCAGAGGATTATCTACTACCACATGCATTTCCTCACGTACATTTAAAGCTGCTTCTTGTTGTGCCAAACGATTTAATTTTTCTTCTTTCTTTAGCGCCAAGTTTGTTTGATCTAGCCCTGTTTTAATCACGCCAACAAAACCAGTTGCGGCTAATGCAAAACCAGCTATCATCGTGACTGGAAATATTGTCATGATAGCGCCTGCTAAGATCACTGTTTTTGCAAGCAAACTATTGCGTTGATAGTTAAAATTTTCTTTTGCTGCTTCTTGCTCAACAAAAGCTTTTTGTGCATCAATCTTGGCAATTTCTTTTTCATGAGTTGTGGCTGTGTTATCACGAATAATCGCACGATAATTCTGCTTTTTCTCTTCGAAAACCGCTTCTTTATGTGCTATATTCAAAGAATCATAGATAAACTCACCTAGACCATACAATACTTCAAGCCCAATGAGTGCTGGAAATGCTATAGCCGCTGCGAGTATGGCTGCGCCAGCTACACCAAAAGTAACTGCTGTAAATAGTCCAACAACGCCTGCTTTTAATACACCGATAACCGTTCTAGCGATACTTTTATTTCTTTCAGCCGCCTCAATTTCTTGATCACTTAAAGCCATCTCAATTATTTTTTTGAAATTCAGTATATTCTCAATGAGCACGGTGATCCCAGCAAATGTAATGAGTGTTTTTGACAATGCCTGATAGATTGTGGATAAACTTTTGATTTGTTCCGCAAGATTGGATATGCCGCTCTTAACCGCGTTTGCTGTCTGTGCGCCTACGAATAGACCGCCTTGAGTAAATCCATTGATAAATCCAATTTCATTTTCATAATTTTCTTGTGTTGCCATGATATATTTCCTCGTATTTTAGTATGATTTCTCATTCCTTGAGGAGATTAATCCATGACTTAAAGAATACGCGAGAAATAGATCATTAAAGCATCAAAAAATGACACAAGTTGTTTCCTTGTAGGAAACAATACGAGAGAGGATTCTAGCTAATAGATTGTTTTTATTATGTTTTTTTAGATTTATCAAAAGTTCGTGGAATGAATTCACTGAGATAATTCGCTAAGATGCGAATACGATTACTCGGTACAGCGGGTAAATGATAGAGATATAATTTAGCGTCTGGGCTAGGGGCTACACAAGGAATTTGCATTAATGTGCCTTTTTTGACTTCTTCTGCGACGACGTACTCATGTGTCCATAAGATCCCCATGCCAGCAACGGCGGCTGACATTAATGCAGCGCCATTTCTAGAAGATAAAGGCCCGGTGATTTGTACGCTTTCGCCACTTTCAAAAATCCATGTGCAAGGGGACGGTAACATTTTATTGATTAAGCAGCGATGATGTTGCAAATCTTGAGGGTTTTTGGGTACGCCATATTTTTTAAGATAACCAGGTGCGGCAAATAGTCTACGGTGTGTTGTGAATAGAGGTATTTTTACCAATTGTGCTTCATTGATATCCGATGCACTGACTAAAATATCGGCGCTTCCATCTAAGACAAATGAAGGATAATTTTCATCTAGAAAATGAAACTTCACTTTGGGATGCTGGTCTAAAAATTTTGTTAAAGGAGATAATAATACCGTATTGTACACGACGATGGGGGCTGCAATATTAATAACGCCTTGTAATTCATGACTGGTTTCTAATACAGAACGTTTGCTGTCTTCAATATCGGCTAATATTTTTTGTGCGTGCTGATAATAGGTTTCACCGGCAGTGGTTAATATTAATTTACGCGTGGTCCGCTCTATTAATTGTGTTTTGAGATGCTCATCTTCTAGCCATTGAATATGTTTACTAAGCGTAGGCTTATTCATACGTAAATGTCTAGCGGCACGGGTAAAGCTTTTATGACGCACCACCGTGACGAAATGTTGCATACAAAGATGAAGATCCATAAAAAACCTGTGGCATCAATAGTAATAACAAAAACTGTATCACAAATGACCATCCCATGTCAATCAGGATTAAGTTGTATTTTTGCACAAGATATAGGAATACGTTATAATCAGCCAAGTCATTTTTACCGTGAGTCTTTTATGCTAAGTCAAGCACTGCACTTTGTTTTGCATTTAGATGTGTATTTGCAAGCCTTCTTTTTACACTATGGTCCGTGGATTTATGCGTTGTTATTTGCAATTATTTTTTTAGAGTCGGGTGTCGTGTTAACGCCGTTTTTGCCCGGAGATTCCTTACTATTTGCTACTGGCACAATTGCTGCAGTGAGCAGTTTAAATATTCACTTTATGGTTGTGCTGTTAATTATCGCGGCGCTATTAGGCGTGACAGTGAATTATGCTTTAGGTGCTTGGATAGGGCCTAAGGTTTTTCATTATCCAAAAACACGCTGGTTTAATCCCAAACATATACAAGAAGCACATCATTTCTTTGAGCGCTATGGCTGGAGCGCGATAGTAGTAACCCGCTTTGTGCCTATCATTAGAACGTTTGTGCCTTTTGTGGCGGGTATTGGTCGCATGGATTTTAAAAAATTTCTCTTCTTTAATGGGTTAGCGGCAGTGATTTGGATAGGTGGATTGTTATACTTAAGCTATTGTTTTGGTCAATTACCGTGGATTAAACAACATTTTTCATGGATTGTATTAGGCATTATTGTTATTTCAGTATTGCCAGTAGGTATTGCTTATCTAAAAAATAAATTAAGGAAAAAACAACATCATGCTATGGATTGAAGCGTTTCATGTCATTTGTGTGGTGGCTTGGTTTGCGGGGTTATTTTATTTGCCGCGATTATATGTTTACCACGCTGCTGCTACGGATACTATCAGCATAGAGCGGTTTAAAATAATGGAGCGACGATTGTATTGGGGCATTGCCACGCCGGCAGCGATTTTAACAACGCTATTTGGTGCCATATTAATTTATTTACATTATCAATATTATTTACATGCCGCCTGGATGCATCTGAAATTAACTTTGGCTGTAGGATTGTGGATCTACCATATTTATTTAGCAAAATTGTTAAAACAATTTGCGCGTGATGATAATCACCATAGCGAGCGGTTTTATCGTATTTTAAATGAAGTGCCAACGCTGTTTTTAATCAGCATGGTGATATTAGTGGTGGTGAAACCGGTTTAGGAAATAGCTTAATCATATTGCTTGAAGTCAAATTCTCTATAATGACGAATATGTACAATATAGATGACTTCTTCTTCTATACGATATCGTACTATGTATCCTGCTGCGCCGAAGCGTAACAACAAGTCTCTGAATGAGGGTAAGTCATTAACAGGCTTACCAATTAAAGGTGTTTCAATCAATTGCTGTGCGGCATTTTTAATAGCTTGCGCGGCTTTGTTCGCAGCAGCATCGTTATCTTTTGCTATAAAATCGCGTAAACGTACCAAATCACGAATAGCATCATTTAGCCACATTATTTCTCGCATGGCGGATCACTTTCGTTATCTGTTCCCCATGTATCAAGCCATTTAAGAACACGTTCATGACTAACGACTTTTCCTTGTTCTGCTTCTTGCCAACGTTTGAGTGTTTCTTGATTTAATGCTTCGTGATATTCTTCTTGTTCAACATAGCGAGCAATGGCTTCTTTCATTAACCAATGTGCTGAGCGATGCTTTAGTTTCCCTAAATGCTCCAAACGATCACAAATAGTGTGATCTAATTTTACTACTTTAGGTATGGGCTTATGATGTGCTGACATAGAACCTCCAAAGGTCTTTGTATTACTAAGTATTACTTAATAATACCTAAATGTCAAGCGTTGCCCGCACTATTTTCTACATCGTATAGGTGTCTAATCCTGCTTGCTCCGCTGTTGTTCGCAATAAGCCATTATCAAAAATTGTCTATCCAAACGTAAACGTATACGCCTCTAATCCGGGCTGTTTAGCCGTTATTTCCAATAAGCCATTGGCCACGTCTTTTTGATCAATCAATTCATACAATGCATGGCGTGTAACCGTTAATATCCCATTGGGCGCATCGGCGCCCGCTAATGTCGTCACCGGTTTGCCATTTAAAGTGACGGTCACTTGAATGGGCTTATTATCCTGGCTGCCTAGTACCATAAATACTTTTTGCGCATTGAAGTTAAGGCGTAGTTTTGCATCACTCGCAGCAGAAATAATTTTATCGCTGTCCACAGACCATTGTCCGGCGAGGCTCCATTGGTCGAGAGAAGTAAATGAAGGAAAAGCGTAATTGTAATTTTGATTCGCTTGTAGAGAGACATCACTGCTAAAACGATCGGCTCTGGCATAGCCTAAATACGTTTCGGGTGTTTGATTAAAATTCATCGTTTCGTTTTGTCCGGCGACGGGGGCTTGCAATGATTTTAAGCCTAATAACACTTGAATATTGTGCTCTGTGACATCGTAATCGCCTTCACCGAAATGCGTGTAAACGACTTGCCCGTCTTTATTGATGAGATAGTGAGCTGGCCAATATTGATTGTTGAAATTATCCCAGGTGGCTAAATTGCTATCGACGGCAACAGGGTAGTGAAT
>CBFGYT010000096.1:0-5934 GCA_965653065.1 uncultured bacterium
GCTATGGGTGGACTCGAACCACCGACCTCAGCATTATGAGTGCCGCGCTCTAACCGGCTGAGCTACATAGCCATGAATAAGAGGGCATATTCTTGCGGATTAGAGGGGATTTGTCAAGAGGTTAGTGTGTATAAGTACTCTACAGAAAGTTACAGTTTATGTAACTTTCTGTAGAGTGCTTTATTCCAGGCCGATCGATAGAATTTGTTCGTTAATATTGCCTTAATACTCATCAAGTACAATTCAAGCATAAAATTTAGCGAGGTAAAGAAAGTGGCTAGTCATGGCAATATTGTAGACGTTGCGCGGGATTTTCAAGGAACATTAGACAATAATAGTTACCAAAACATACAAAATATAGCACACAAAATTATAGAGCATATAGATACTATTTCAAAATCAAGCCGTGATAGATTGAGCTTAGTAAAAGCAGGCCCTTTTGAAGACAAAAAAATTAGAGAAAAATTTAAGGAAGGGCAAGGAAGTGTATTGCAAGCTTTTATTTATTTTATGGCGTTCAGTTTACAAGACTATGCGAATACACTGTCGGCGAATGATCAAACTTTAAAAAAAGATATTAATGCTATTATTGCTATAGCACAACAGATTTTTTCATTATTGTCAAAAGATATATCCGCTATTCTTAATAGTACAGTCGAAGCAAATACGCTTGTAGCCAACATTGTAGATGACTCGCCAGAAAAATCTTATTTCTTTTCTAAGATTGAAATACTTGTTACACAATTGACTGATAAAAGCAGAGATCTTGCCACACCACAAGCGGAAAAACTTTTGTTGTCATTGTATTTTTCACTCAAAGCGCTGACTGTTTTAAGCGAAGCAAAGATGAGTGGATTTATAGCAAAGCGAGCTTTATCTTCTCTCGGAGTCACAGATAATATCAAGGTTGTAAAGGAAAAAGTAGAGGAAGTATTATCTGGTATCGATGCTGCATACCCAAAAATAATTGATGCGATAAAACAAGCAGACGATTTAGCTCAAAAAGAAGATATATCAGATAAAGATGCAAGAGATCTGATGGATGAGTTAAATCAAAAAAGTAATAGTCTTCAAGAGATGCAAAGAGAGGCAGAAACAGCACTGGCTTATATAGAAAGCGAGAAAAAAAGAGAAGAGCAACAGTTAGCCATCATTAGAAAAATGAAACGAGTCATGCCGGAAATAATGAGCAGTAATGATCTTCGAATAAAAGCGAGAATATTCTTTTTAAGCTACTCAAGCAAGAATGAGTTTCAAGAAATGGTTGAGTATTTCTTTGCTGATAATTCAGATGAAATCAATGCATATGTATCGACTTACAATAGTTATCATGCTCGTTTCTATCATGTTGTGTCTAAATTGAGTCATTACATCACCGGTGTCGCATTATCTGATATGACAGAATTAAATAGTCTTTTCAAAAGTATTAAAGAATTAATTGACCAAGAAAAGGATATTGCTGGGCGATATGCTGAATCTGCAGATATGAAAAGCAAATGTGAAGAAAAAATAAGGAAATGTGATCAATGGATGCGTGAAGTTGCAGAAATGCGTCTTTATATAAGATCTATAACGAAACAAAATGAAAAACTTGAAAACGCTATTAGTAAATTAGATAGTTCTATTCCTGAAGATAGAGCTGCCATCATTCATCTGTGTGCCGCAAAGCTAGAGGTAGTGAGCGGCCTAGAATATAAGATGAAAGCAATGGATGTGCTGCAAGATGAGAGTGGCTTGTCACAAAAGTTAGAGTCTTATATACAGAAAGTCAAAAATCATATTATGACAACAAGCAATAGCGTGCCTAAAGAGCCCATATTCAGAAGGTCATTATCTATAAAGTCATCCTTCAGCGACTCTCATAACGGAGCACATTTTAAACCAGGTGCCGCTATGCGACCTTCGGCAAAATCAGCGCCTAGTATGGTGAGCATAGTGCCTGGACAATCTGGGTAATATGTTATTCCGCCATAATGTCAACTAATCGTGAGTCTAAACAAGCTAACATAAAAGTTGTCATTGCCGTTTTATCATTGCTTTGATAGAAGGCCAGCATCAAAGTGTTAAATTCTTGTTGCCTTTTTGCGGGTAAATTAATGGCGGGATAGCCTTGTGATAACAAAATTCCATTCATCATAAAGCGGCCCATGCGTTTATTGACATCGTAAAAGAATTGTATGCGTGCCATATCTAAAAATAAACCAATGGCTTTTTCGTAAAGAGCCGTGCTTTTTAAAGTTGTATAATCAAAAATAGTTGTTGACCAAGTTGCATCTAATGTCGCTGCGAGTGGTGGTAGATAAGAAGTTCCCGCAATGGTCACTTGACCGGTTCTAAATTCACCCGAAGTTAATGCTTCCTCTTTAGCGGCGATGCTATGTATATGACACACAAATTCTTTAGTTAAGTTAAAGCGATCGTCTTCAATGGCGGTAAATAAAAACTGCCAGGCAGCAGCTTGATTCAAGGTAATGCGTTCGTCGCTGATTTTATGTCCGCCTATTGTAATACCGTCTAATAAAGTTTGTACTTCTGGCAGTGTATAGTGTATCCCTTCTAAGTTAACGGCGTCATAGACTAATTCAGCCAATTGCCGTTTGGCAAAGAATAACGCTTTTTGGCGATTGGGTTTAATATCAGTAAGAGTAGCCATTGTTCTATCCTAATTATTTTATCATCACGTTCTATTTAGCGCATTTTGTGACCTGATGTCAAGAGGTTAATAAGTTAAACAGACCAAGAGAGGATTTGTACACAAAACAACCTTGATTTAGAACCAAAAATACTATCATATTACCTTGATTTAGAACCAAAAATGTTCCATACTTACCTTGATCTAGAACCAAAAATACTATCATATTACCTTGATTTAGAGCCATTTTTTATATACTTAATTGATTTTACTGGTGATTTATGAAAAGAATGATATTGGCAGAGCTATTAGCCTGGAAAAGTTCCTCTACTAGAAAACCATTGATTTTGCGTGGCGCAAGACAAGTGGGTAAGACCTATATTGTGCGCGAATTAGGGCGCCGTTTTAAACACTTTGTAGAAATTAATTTTGAAGCGCTTCCTAGTGCAAAAGCTATTTTTGCCAAAGAATTGGAGCCTGAGCAGTTGATACGAGATCTATCATTGTTAGTAGAACAACCTATTATTCCTGGTGAAACTTTACTTTTCTTGGATGAAATTCAGGAGACACCGGCAGCGATCAATGCGTTACGTTATTTTTATGAAAAGTTACCTAATTTGCATGTGATCAGTGCGGGCTCGTTATTAGAGTTTGCTTTAGAGCAAGTAGGTATTCCAGTTGGCCGCGTAGAATTTTTATATATGTATCCGATGAGCTTTATTGAGTTTGTTGCTACTTGTAGCACGCCGTCTTTATTAAAGCAATTAACACAGCAACCCTTTGAGCCTTTTTCTCCAATCATACATGAAAAAATGTTGACTCTATTAGGATATTATATTGCAGTGGGGGGCATGCCTGAAGCGATACAGCACTGGAAAGATACGCAAGATTTAACTATAGTGCAAAATACACATCGCCAATTAGCAGAAGCTTTTATTGACGATTTTGAGAAATATGCTAAGAAAACAGAGTTAAAATATATTGCGTTATTATTTAAGCGTATTCCTCAGCTATTAGGGGAACGCTTTGTTTATACAAATATAAGCGATACTTATCGTAAAAGAGAATTAGAGCCATGCTTCGATTTATTAGAAAAAGCGGGTGTTGCACATCGTATTTATGCTAGCTCTGGGCAAGGGTTGCCATTAGGAGCGGAAGCCGCACTCAATATATTTAAACCTTTATTTCTAGATATTGCTTTGGCACAAACTATATTAGGGATATCATTGAAAGAATGGATTTTGAATGCAGATCAAGCCTTGATCAATAAAGGCAATATTATTGAAGCGATGATAGGTCAAGAATTATTGGCGTTATCTGATCCTAGGGGTAAACAGCAACTATATTATTGGCAACGTATGGAGCGTAGCAGCAATGCAGAAGTCGACTATCTAGTGCAAGCTCATCAAAGTATTATTCCTGTAGAAGTGAAAAGCGGCAAAACAGGGCACTTAAAAAGCATGCATCAATTTTTAGAAAAATATCCACAAACACCTTATGGGATACGTTTATCTAGTGATATTTACCATCAATATGATAAGATCATCACTTATCCATTGTATGCATTGAGTGTAGCATTCGAAGAAATGCGCCAGCGAGTCGCTACTTTTGTAGAAGAAATCGAATAAAGTTTGTTTATAGCTTACTTTCTCTTTGTCGCCGCATGCGTATACGCGCCATCGATAAATCGATACGGTAAATGTTCATCACGACCTTGCGGGATACCTAAGCGTGCAGTTTGTAAAATAGTTTCTGGCGCATAGCCTACATCGCCAATATAAAATTCATTGACGTCAAAATTCTTTTGATCCCATTCGAGCACTTTGATATTTAATGCCTTACACAATAAGGTTTGTCCGGCACAGAGTTTATGTGGCACGCGAATTCTTGTGGTATTTTTAACTGGATTTAAACGTTGCATGGTTTCTAACATGGTAACATCATCGCCATAAGGGATAGCTGCTTTAATTAACACCGCATTGCCTTCGCCTAAGCAACTCACATTCAATGAATCCCCGCCACGCGCATAATACATATAAATCGTACCTGCAGGCATGAATAACGCATTGCGTTTGGCTGTCCAGCCTAAGGCTGCATGCGAGCCCTTATCGTCTAAGTAATACGCTTCGGTTTCGACTATTTTCGCCGCCAGCCAAATGGAATCGTAGCGTTTATAAATGACTTTGCCTAAGAGTTCTTTGGCAACGAGGAGGGCATCGCGATTGAAGAAGGTGGGGGTGAGCATTTATTGGTCCGTTAAATATTCATTTATTTATTGAAATAAAAGTACTTACAGATTAGAATAGGCAGTAACAGGATAAAAATACCCCGGATTCATCACTCAATCAATTCGATTCAGGATAGGAATGGCCCGGGGGCTATGCTTTAACTATAAGGATCAGCGATGGGTTTGTCAATAGAAAGTTGGAAAAAAATTGCGCTTTCATTGTCTGAAGAACGATTAACAAAATATCGTGAGCATGTGCGTATTAATGCAGATAAAGAGATTATAATTTTTTATACATGGAATCAAGAATTAAGTATGGCGCTATATCCCTGGGTAGAATCTGTAGAAGTGGCTTTACGCAATGCAATTCATCATACATTGAGTGGTGATAGAGGAGACGCTTGGTGGTTTGACGATCCTATATTTATCTATCAATCTTATGAAAGAAAACAAGTAAAAGCGGCTAAAGAAATAGTGTTAAAACAGAATAAGACTGTAACATCAGGAAAAATTGTTGCGGAATTAAGTTTTGGATTTTGGACCAGTTTATTTCATGCAGATTATGAGTATAGACAAATATTATGGCCACGTCTTTTGACACAAATATTTCCTGACATGAAACGCAGTTTAAGAAACAGAAAAACTATTTCTCATAGATTGAGAGATATTCGTTTGTTAAGAAATCGTATATTCCATTATGAACCTATCTGGCATTGGAGTGATTTACTAAATAAGCAAGAGGAATTGGCGGAAATATTGTTTGGACTGAATCAAGAGCTTTATGAATATGTTAATCATCGAAGCCAATTTGTTAATGTTTATAAATCAGGAGTAGAAAATATTACAACTTCTCTTATGACATATGCCACAAAAAATAAAAGGGATGATTTTCTGTAATCAAGCATTGCGTTTGGCTGTCCTGCTTAGATTTATAGCTCCCTGCTTGCTACGAGGGTAGCAAGCAAGGGGACACGTAAGAAACTTTAATACAAATAATTATATTTCATGACCAGGTGAGCCTGCTCTTTTTTCTACCAACTCTCCCTCTTCCTCTACATCTCTGCGTAGAGGTGGC